>JBDTKD010000346.1:0-2909 GCA_039935515.1 Bradyrhizobium sp. | reverse complement strand
CCACGGCAGGGCCTGTGCGACCAACGGCAGATGGTGGGCAAGGCCCGGCCATGCGAGCAGCGAATCCTGGCGGACGGCGGCGCCGACCCTGATCGTGTCACCGGTGGTCTCGATCCGCGCCAGTTCGGCAAGCCGCATGATGTCGATCAGCGTCCTCGGCTTGGCCAGGCGCATGTTGAGCATGGCCATCAGCGATTGGCCGCCGGCGATGATGCGGGCGTCGCTGCCTTCCCGGCCGAGCACGTCGAGGGCCTCGTCGAGATGTTCGGCGCGAACATAATCGAATGCGGCGGGCTTCATGGCTGCCCTCCAAACTGGCGACGCAGCCTCGTAAGCCAGGAAGGACGGGAGCGACCGGCTGCGCCGCCGCCCGCCTGGCGCGCCAGCGCCGCAAAGAACTGGCCAACGATTACCCGCGCGGCGCCGTCGAGCAGGCGGCCGCCGATGCTTGCCACCTTGCCGCCGATCGCCGCCTCGTAGACGTAGCGGATCGCGGTGCCGCCATCCGCGATCGGAACGAGGGTGATACGTCCTTCGCCGCTGCCGAATCCGAGTGCGCCTTCGGCGGAGCCGCCGAGCGTGACCGCATGCGGCGGATCGAGGTCGGACAATTTGACGTCGGCGCGGTAGCGTCCCTTCACGGGACCCACGCCGAGCGTCACCTCGGCACGGAAATGCGTGTCGGAGATTTTCTCGATGGTGTGGCAGCCGGGAATGACGGCCT
Source organism: Bradyrhizobium sp. (assembly GCA_039935515.1). Classification (GTDB taxonomy): domain Bacteria; phylum Pseudomonadota; class Alphaproteobacteria; order Rhizobiales; family Xanthobacteraceae; genus Bradyrhizobium. The sequence goes on along the minus strand of JBDTKD010000346.1, from coordinate 2,185 downwards.
GAAGGGTCGCTGGGTCGAGCAGCATGCTCCAGACGCGCTCGGCCGGCGCGCCGACGCTCGCTTCGCCTTCGCCGCGCAGACGCCGGTCGCCGCTCCGTGGCGCGATGGCGCCGGCGGCACGACCTGCCGGTGGCGCAGGCTCGGCGCCGCGCACGAGCGGCGCGAGCTTTGCCGGCACCAGCGGCAACTCGATGTCTTTGATCCCCAACGCGTCGGCGACGGCGTTGGCAATACAGACCGGCGTCGACATGCAATTGCCTTCGCCGACGCCCTTCGATCCCAGCGGCGTGAATGGCGAGGGCGTCTGCATGTGGAGAATGAGCGGATCCGGCACCTCCGCATTGGTCGGCAGCAGGTAGTCGGCAAAGCTGCCGGTCAGAAAACTGCCGTCGGCGGCGTAGGCGTATTCCTCATAGAGTGCGGCGCCGATCGCCTGGGCAAAACCGCCGCGAATTTGTCCGTCGACCATGGCGGGATGCAGGATGGTCCCGCAGTCGTGCATCGAGACGTAGCGGTCGATCCGCGTTTGCAGGGTGGTCCGATCGACCTCGACGCCGCAGAAATCGAAGATGAAGCCGTGGCAGAGTGAGGAGTTGATATGGTCGTGTTCGTCCGGTGCGGTCAGCTCCGGCGGGCTCCAGAACACCGTTTCGCGGATCGTCTGGCCGATGCCGTCGGGCAGCGCCGCAGGCGACCAGTGGCTCAGCCCGGCCAGCCGCGAGAACGACACCTTGTTGTCGGGATTGCGTTTCGATCCGACGCTGCCGCCGGCGAATCCGATATCCTCGATCTCCGTGTTCAACTGGCTGGCGGCGATGCGCGCCAGCCGTTCCGCTATGCGCGCGGCCGCAAGCCTGGCGGTGCCGGCCACGGCGGGGGCGAAGCGACTGGCGTAATTGCCCGAGGCGATCGACCAGGCGTCCTTGGCGGTGTCGATTTCGGTGTTGACCCTGATATCGGCAGGGGAGAGTCCGAACACGTCCGCCACAACCTGCGACAGAACGGTGCGATGGCCCTGGCCTTGCGGGACCGAGGCCACGTGGACGCTGACGCTGCCGAGCGGATCGATCGCAACCGTCGCGGTAGCCTGGGCGCCGTTCTTCGGCCCGGCCTTGCGGCGCTCGGCCGGCGTCAGCACGGTGGTGATGTAGCCCATGTTGGACACGCTGGGCTCGACCACGGCGGTATAGCCGATGCCGTACAGCCGGCCCTGCGCGCGCGCCGCGTCGCGCCGCGATTTGAGCTCGGCGAGAGCCCCTTCATCGATGCCGCGCCGGATCGCCTCCTGATAGTCGCCGGAGTCGAGCGTTGCCCCGCTTGCGGTCCGGTACGGAAAGCCGTCGGCCGGAATCAGGTTGCGCCGGATCACGTCGAGTGGATCGAGCCCGAGTTCGACCGCGATGCGCTGAACCAGGCGCTCCAGCGCGAAATAGACTTGCGGGCCACCGAAGCCGCGATTGAGACCGGTAGGCGTCTTGTTGGTGACGACGACCCGGTTGCGGACCGAAAGATGGCGGATGTCATAGGCGCCGTTCAGGTTGCCGTGCATGCGATATAGCGTCGCCGGCTCCGGAGCGCGCAGATGCGCTCCGCAGTCTTCGACCTGGTCCCAATCGAGCGCGAGAATACGGCCGTCCTCCGCGACGGCGGCGCTCAGCGTCGTGGCCCGGTTGGTCGCGGAGACCGACGCGGTCAGATGCTCGAGCCGATCCTCGATCCATTTGACCGGGCGCCCTGCCGCGCGCGCGGCCGCGGCGATCAGAACGATATAAGGGAAGACACCCTGCTTGACCCCGAAGCTGCCGCCGGAATCCGGTGGCGTCCGCAGCCGCAGGCGATTGCCGGGCACGCGCAGCGCCCGCGACAGCACGGCATGGATGCTGAAGGGTCCCTGGAAATTGGCCAGGACATCATAGGCATCTTCGCCCGCATCATACTCGGCGACCACGCCGTAGGTTTCGATAGGGGTGCAGGAATTGCGCGGATAGCGGATGTCGAGGCTGATCCGGTGCGCTGCCGACGCAAAGGCCTGTTCCGGACTGCCGTAGCGAAAGGTTCGATCGCTCGCGACATTGCCGCCAAAGCCGTCGTGCAGAACCGGCGCATCCGCGTCAAGGGCTGCCAGCGGATCGATCACCGCGGCGCGCACCTGGTAGCGCGCCTCGATCAGGTCAACGGCGTCTTC
>JBDTKD010000345.1:0-2853 GCA_039935515.1 Bradyrhizobium sp. | reverse complement strand
CCCCAGCTTCGCGCAACATCAACGTTCGTGGTTATGGATTCCGGGTCCGCGCCGAGGGCGCGTCCCGGAATGACAATGGAGCATGGTGGTTCGGGCCGATTGCCCTCACGCCCGCGTTCCCTTGAATGGGAAGCTGCCCATCGGGCCGATGCCCATTTCGCCGGACAGGCTGTCGCCGGAAACCTTGCCGCTGAATTCGAGCGTCAGCGGCATCGGGTTGGTGATGGAGACTTTCCAGGCGACGTCGTCGCCGCTGGCGGTGCCGTCGAAGATCTCGGCCGAATTGCCTTCGGCGCCCTGGGTGCCCGTCAGCGTGCCGCCGGAATTCTTCAGGCTCTGCGTCGCATTGCGCTCGCCCATCGGCGTGCTCATGGTGATATTCCAGTTTCCGTCGACCGCCATCTAACTCTCCTTAAAGGTTTACTTCGCAAAACCGGAACGGTTCCGGGGATCAGGCAGGCGGCGGTATAGCGCATCCTGCCGGACATGCCCAATGTCTTGAACGGCCCGCGGCGATCAGGCGCGCGCGGCGCGAATCCGGCTGGTCACCAGGATGCGGAACGCGACATATTGCACGGCGAAGGTTGCGATCTTGGCGCCGATCGCGACCACCGACACATACAGCGCCCAGAGCTTGATGTCGCCGGTCAGCGCAATGGCGATGGTGCCGGCGCCGAGCGCAAACATCAGCGCCGCCCAGGCGTAGCCTGCTGCGGTGACATATTCCGGAATGGTCTCGGCGACGATCGGCGGCATGTAACGCAGCATCCAGCCGCGCTTGAGCATGATGGTGCCGATCGCGAAATGGGCGATCGCGGGCTTGGCCAGCACGAAGCGCGGATCGTTGGTCAACAGCGTCGCGCTGCCCAGCACGATCACCAGCGTGAGGCTGGCATAAGTCATGAAGCCGAGCGACTCGCCCTTGATCCGGGCATGGACCACCTGGGCCACCGACGCGGCAATGGCGACGCCGGTCGCCAGCACCACTTGGTCGGTCGCGAAATACACCGCGAGGAACATGATGGTGGAGAAAAAGTCGGTGGCGAGCTTCGCGAATACGTTCTTCATCGGTGCTTTCCCTCGGCTGCGGAGCTCAGGTCGTGGGCAGGGCGCCGGCGGCAGCCGCACCGTACCTGACCCTTTGGTACTCCGGATACCATTTGGTGAAATAGACGGCGCTGTTGCGGGCGGCGAACGCGATCACGAGGCTCGACCAGATCGGCAGACCCGGCACATAGAGCATCGCCGCATTGCCGATCATCATCAATAGCAAAGCCACGGTCCAAGCGCCGGTGATGATGTAGTTCGAGCGCGTGAAGCCGGGCATCGCCGCGGTCTCGGCAGGAACCGCCTCGCGCGCATATTGCAGCGTGAACGGGTAGCGGATCAGCATCGAAATCGCCGAGATCAGGAAGATGCCGGCGTCGACCGCGAGCTTGACGGCGGCAATGCTCAAGGCGGGATCGACCAACGCGACGTAGCCGCCTATGGCGGTGAAAAGCGCTGCCGAGCCGGCGCCGAGCAGCTTGATCGAGCGGCCGCGCACGACGTCGAGTGCGATGACGGCAAGGCAGATCGCGGCGGAAGCGAGCAGGCTGACGGTGGCCGACGTCACCAGCATCAGGAAAGCAAAGGCGCCATAGGGCGCAAGGATCAGGAAAATCGTCATGATAGCCTCTCGGGCCAATCTTTACACTGTAAAGATATAACTAGAGGCAAAAAAGGGCAGCGTCAAGCCAAATCTTTACAGTGTTAAAATAAAGTGAGCGACGCATAATTCCGCTGCAAAATCAATAGCGCGCAAGCAACCATCACCGAGAGGGTGGCCGCAATCGTCAGGCCGCTTTAACCCAGTTGCCGTGAAAGCCATCGGGAACGCGATGGCCGAGCCGCACCAGCGCCACTGGACCTGCATCGACGTCGGTGGCGTTGAACACCGCAAGGTCGCTGCGATTTTCGCAAGCACGCCATACCACCGCCAACAGCCAGCCATCGCCCTCGACGGCATCCTCGCCGCGGGCGACGAATACCGGCTCCGAGATGGTGTCGCCGGCCGGCAGCAGATACCGGCCGAGGCGCGTACCGCTGCCGTCCACATGCACCAGGCCCGAGAACCCGCCGAGCACCGGTTGCTCCGGGTTGGCGCAGGCGTACCAGCCGTGGCGGCTGACAAGACCGGCGCGGCGATCGTCGATGCGAGGAAATTCGCCGCCGATCTCGTCGAGATAGACCTGAGTGAAGCGATCGGTATTGCCGGCGAGATCGAAGGTCCAGCGGCACAGCCTTGCCCGCGATTTGTTCGGGTCGGTCGGCGAGCCATCGGGGTGCGGGAACAAGGGTGCTTCCTCGCATTGCATGACATCGGCGACGATGCGCTCGCCTTCCTCCCACGCATTCATCACATGGAAGACGTAACAGCTCTCGGCGCGGAACCAGACGATGTCGCCGGCGGCGCCGCCGCGCTTCATGACGCCGACATAGGCGCCCTTGTCCGGCTCCCAGGCGTAAGGCGGCCGGCCGCGCATCGCGCGATCCATGCTGCCGGTGATGGGCAGGATCGGAAGCAGCAGATGGCGTTCGGTGACGATGAAATCGTGCACCATGCTGGCATAGGGCGCTTCGAGGCGATCGAACCGCGTCACCATGCCGGATGAATTGACGGATCCGAAGCTGAGGGCAGGGCTGAACGGTCCGGCGGCGTTGTAGCCGAAGAACACCATCTCGCCGGTCGCGGGGTCGATCTTGGGATGCGCGGTGAACGGCCCGGCGATGCTGCCGCCGTAGCTGCAGGGGCCGCGGGTCTTGAGCGTACCGGGCTCGATTTCGGTCGGCAAATGGCCTTCCTCCAGCGCC
>JBDTKD010000344.1:0-4533 GCA_039935515.1 Bradyrhizobium sp. | reverse complement strand
CTCGACGGCCTGCCGCCATCTTGCCATGACACCACTCCTCGTTCACTCTCAAACGAGGAATCCACCAACATGCTTCCTGTTCCATCGATGCCGGTTTCATGGAATCGATCGTCTAGACTATCGATTCCATGAAGCTTGTTCTATTGTTCGGGGATTCATCTGACGAGGGAAGCCTTGTAGCCTGACCGGGTTTGATTCGTGGAAAGAGGCAAAGGTCATGGCGACATCGCGACGTTCGATCAAGTTGACGATCAACAAGGCGGATTTGGCGCAGCTTGAGTCGATTGCGCGGTCGCGGACTGAGCCTGCTGGCCGGGTCGAGCGGTCGCGGATTCTGCTGGCTTACCGGCAAGACCCTTCGTTCTATGCGGTTGGCCAGACCATGGGATTGCATGCTCAAACTGTCCAACGCTGCATTGAGCGAGCCAAGCCGAGGGTGCGCTGGCGGCGCTGGACGAGCGTGCCCGCCCAGGCAAGGAGCCCACGATCACCGTCGAGGCCAAGACGTGGGTGGTGGCGCTGGCCTGCCGAAAGGCGAAGGAACTGGGCTATCCGCATGAGGTGTGGACGACGCGGCTTCTGGCCGATCATGCCCGCGCGCACGGGCCGGCTGAGGGACATTCGTGCCTGAGCGAGTTGGCCCAGGGCACGGTGTGCAAGATCCTCGACGCGCAAGAGGTGAAGCCGCACAAGGTGCGCTACTATCTCGAACGGCGGGACCCGGAGTTCAAGGCCAAGATGGCGCAGGTGCTGTGCGTCTACCGCAAGGTGAAGGTCCTGAAGAAGGCGGCGGCCGTGGCGACAAAGAAAAACGGGGAGCGATTGAAGGTTACCTACATGGACCGCTTGGCGCCGCCGCCGAAGGCGACAGCCGCCCAAATCCGGACGGTGTCGGCGTGGGGAGCCGCCAAGCAGGCGGATCTGGCAAGACTTCGCGTGGGTTTGGCCGGTGCCGGTAGGGTCGGTGGCTTCATTGCGGAAGGACTTGCGCGCACCGGCTTCGAGGACGTCGCCACCATCGACTACGACAAGGTCGAGGAGAAAAATCTCGATCGGCTGATCGTAAGGATATCGGCGCCGTCAAGGCTCATGTCCTGGCGATGCACCTGGAAGATTGCGAGGGTGGCATCAAAACAATTCTCGAAATCGGTCGACGTATAATGCGCGCATGGAGCTATCTGAGGAAGCCAACTCCGGTCGCCCTGACTGCGGATGTTCCATAACATTCGATCGGCGAACGACCGCTGTTAACCGCAGAGCTGACATTTACAGCGGTCCAGTGCAAGCCTGACGGAAATGCACGGCAAAGGTTGTCCGCAACTGGCCACAGCGACATCGGCGGACCTCTCCTTATCCGACGCCAAGCAGCTTTGACTGCAATTCCAGATCGGACTGAAGCACGCTACTCGGACCCGCGTGGACGATCTCGCCGTTGACCATGACATAGGCTTTGTCTGCAAAGTCGAGCACGAGATCTACCTTGTGTTCGACCAGGAGAATACTGGTTCTTTCGCGCAGTTTTTCGATCGCAGCCAGGACTTCCGCTACCACGGAGGGTGCAAGACCTTCGAATGGTTCGTCGAGCAGGATCAATCGCTGAGGGGCGCACAATGCGCGCCCGATCGCCAACATCTGTCGTTCGCCGCCGCTAAGGTCTTCGCCACGGGCTTCCTGGCGCGTGCGCAGTTTCGGGAACAGCTGGTAGATGTCCTCGAGCGGCCAGCCGCCCTCACGCTGAGCCAAAGCAAGATTCTCAGCAACGGTCAGGTTCGGAAAAATACGGCGCCCCTCCGGCACGATGGCGATGCCGTGCCGGTTGATCCGATCCGGCGACAGGGAAGTGACATTGCGGCCGTCGAATGTGATGGTTCCCTTGGTGGGCTTCAGGAGGCCCATGATGGTCTGCAGGGTCGTTGTTTTGCCGACGCCGTTTCTTCCGAGCAGCGCGACGACTTCGCCTTCGCATACTTCGAGGTCGATGTCATGAAGGATTCGGCTTGCATTATAACCGGCGTCGACGCCGCTCAGCGTTAGCAGCGGTGGACGCTCGATCGGGGCACCGCCGGTCGAGACCGGCTGGATACGCTTGGTACCATGCCGGCCAAGATAGGCTTCCAGCACTTTCGGATCATTGGCGATAGCAGAAGGTTCTCCCTCCGCGATCACATGGCCCTGGTGCAGGACGGTGATCCGATCGGAGAGGGCGAGCACGCGATCAATATCGTGTTCAATTAACAGCACCGTATGGCTTCGGGACAATTTCCGAATCACAGTGGCGATCCGTTCGCGCTCGGCGTCGCCAAGTCCCGCTAAGGGTTCGTCCAGCAGCAACAGTTCCGGTTCGGTTGCCAACGCCACTGCTATTTCGAGCAGGCGTTGTTCGCCATGCGCCAAATTTGCACAAAGCTCTCGGGCACGGTCTACAAGACCAACGGTCGCAAGCAGCGTCCAAGCCTTTTCGCAAACGTCGGGAAGCCGATAGGCATCGCGCCACAGCGAACTGCGATAGGGTGAGCGAGCTTGCGCTGCCACCCGCACGGTTTCGAACACCGTCAGATTGGTGAATACGCTGACGATCTGAAAGGAGCGCGCGAGACCGGCATCGATGCGCTTGTGGGCGGGCATGCCGGTGATGTCGAGGCCTCGGAACGTCAAAGTTCCGCCCTCGTTCGGCATCAGCCCCGTCAACATGTTGAAGAAGGTTGTCTTGCCAGCGCCGTTGGGTCCGATCAGGCTGTGCAGCGTACGCGCCTCTACCTTCAAACTGACCTTGTCGGCGACGACCAGTGAACCGAACCTTTTTGACAGGCCGTCGACGCTGAGCACGATCTCCTCTCCGGTAGCCGACGGCCCCGAGTCCAGGTCGAGCAGGCCCTTGACGTCCTTCGGGGGCGAGGGGATGTCTTCCGCCGTCAACGTCCAGTTCCGGCGTCCCCTTAGTCGAATCCAGATTCCCGAGATGCCTTCCGGCGACAGAAGGATGAAGGCAATCAGGATCGCGCCGAAGAACAGCCACCAGTGTTCCGTCAGCGAGCTCAACTGGTCACTCAATATGATGAAGATTACCGCGCCCCAGGTGGGTCCGAGGAAGTGGTGGATGCCGCCCAGGATCGTCATCATCACGGGGTCGCCGGCATGCTGCCAATTGAGGTTATCGGCGTAAACGCTCTGGATCAGGAAGGTCAGCAAGCTTCCGGCAAGGCCCATCACCGTGGCGGAGATAATGAACGCGATCAGCTTGATGCGCTTGGTGTCGTATCCCAGGCAGCGGACGCGTTGTTCATTGTCGCGGAGCGCCTGCAGCACGCGTCCGAACGGCGAGTGGACGATGCGCCAGACTACGTACATACCGCACAGCACGACGCCAACCACGAAATAATGATAGGCCAGAGGAGAGCTGAGAGTCGACCTTGAAATTCCTTGCAGGCCGTTTTCACCGCCGGTCAGATCGGTCCATTTAAAGGCGATCTCGTAGAACAGCTGCGTGAAGGCCAGTGTGAGCAGCGAGAAATAGATGCCGCGTCGCCTCAGGATGAGAAGCCCGATCACCAGCCCTAGGACGCCAGCCGTCACCGTACCGAACAGGATCGAGAAATACATGTTGTCGATCAGGTGAAGCACGGCGATGCCGGCGGCGTAGCTGGCTGCGCCGAAGAACGCCGACGCGCCGAATGAGACGAGGCCGGTATAGCCAAGCAGGAGATTGAACCCCAGGGCGTAGAGAGCGTAGATCGCGATCTCCGTCCCCAGCGTTGTCGTCGAGCCGATCCGGCGCAATACAAAAGGCAGCACGGCGAATACGATCCCCGCGACCAAAATCGGGTGCAGGAGCGATTTGCGGGTCGCATTCATTCGAATCGTTCCCAGCTTTCCCCAAGCAATCCGCGCGGCCGGATCAGCAGTACCACGATCATGAGCGCGTACATCACGGCGGTAGACGCCGCTGGCCAGAACTGGATCGACAACGCAACCGATATCCCAACCAGCAGTCCGCTGATCACGGCGCCTCCAAAGCTGCCAAGCCCGCCGATCGTGACGACGACGAAGGCTGGCATGATCGCGGCCTCCGACATCGAGGGGACCACACTCCAAAGCGGTGCGGCCAGCACGCCGGCGACGCCCGCGACCGCGGTGCCGAGGCCGAACACGGCTGTGAAAACCTTCTTGAGGTTGATGCCCAGCATGCTCACCATTTCAGGATCGCGGCTGCCGGCGCGAATGATGCGGCCGTATCGTGTGCCGTGCAAAAACAGCCATAGAGCTGCGAGGATGATGATGGTGATCACCAGCACGAACAAACGATACTTCGTAACCAGGACCGGTCCCCAGACAATGAAACCAGACAGAAAGGCCGGTGGATTGAAAGGACGACCGGCCGCGCCCCAGATGGTGCGGATCAGTTCTTCGGCGAAGAGAGCGATGCCGAAGGTCATGAACAGGCCGAGCAGCGGCTCCTTGCCGTAGAGCGGGCGCATCAGGGTCATCTCGATCAGCATGCCAATAATGCCAACGCCGAGGGGAGCCAGCACGATT
>JBDTKD010000343.1:0-2678 GCA_039935515.1 Bradyrhizobium sp. | reverse complement strand
ACCGGATCGTCGACGCGGATCGCCCGCGCAATGCTGATCGACACGCCGCTCTCGATCGATCGCGGCGAGGTGACCGACAAGGGCTCGATCAATCAGCGCGCGGTACTGGATCATCGCGGCCCGCTGATCGAACAGCTTTATTCCCCAGTCCCGACCGCACGGGTGCTCACGCTTGAGGGAAGTACAACGAATTCGCCAGGGAGAGAATCATGCAGTTGAAGGATCACGCCGCCATCGTCACCGGCGGCGCATCGGGACTGGGCGCCGCGACCGCACGCCGGCTCGCGGCCCAGGGCGCGAAGGTCGCCGTGTGCGACCTCAACGCCAAGCTCGCCGAAAGCGTCGCCGCCGAGATCAGGGGTGTTGCGGTCGTCTGCGACGTCGCCGACGCGGCGTCCGCCGAGGCCGCAGTCGTGCAGGCGTCGAAGGCCCACGGCCCGGCGCGGGTGCTGGTCAACTGCGCCGGCATCGGCGCCGCCAAGCGCGTGATCGGCCGCGACGGCCCGATGCCGCTCGCCGATTTCGACAAGGTGATCAAGGTCAATCTGATCGGCTCCTTCAACATGCTGCGGCTCGCCACTGCCGAAATGTCGAAACTGGAGCCGCTGTCGACCGGCGAGCGTGGCGTCGTGATCTCCACCGCGTCGGTGGCGGCCTATGACGGCCAGATCGGACAAGCGGCCTATTCGGCATCGAAGGGCGGCATCGTCGCGATGACGCTGCCGGTCGCGCGCGAATTGGCGCAGTTCGGCATTCGCGTGCTCACCATCGCGCCGGGCCTGTTCCTGACGCCGCTTTTGGCCAATCTGCCGCAGGAGGCGCAGGACAGCCTCGCCGCGGCGATCCCGTTTCCGCGCCGGCTCGGCCATGCCGACGAGTTCGCGTCGCTGGCGCTGCACATGATCGACAATCCCTATCTCAATGGCGAGGTGGTGCGGCTCGACGCCTCGCTCCGCATGGCACCGCGATAAGGACCGATCGCATGTTCGTTCATCGGCGCGATGTGCAGATCCAGTGGGGCGATTGCGACCCGGCCAACATCGTCTACTACCCGCGCTATTTCGAGATGTTCGACGATTCGACCTCGATCATGTTCGAGGCCGCCGGCTTCTCCAAACAGGACATCGTCCGGAAATATGGCCTGGTCGGCATCCCGATGGTGGATACACGGGCGAAATTCCATATCGCTTCGACCCATGGCGACTGGATCACCATTGAAAGCCGGGTCGAAAGCTTCAAGCGTTCGAGCTTCGAGGTGACCCATCTTGTGTTCAAGGGCGAGGCGCTGGCGATCGAGGCGTTCGAGACCCGGGTGCTGGTGGGACGGCATCCCGACGATCCGGCGCGGCTGAAATCCGCGCCGATGCCGGAAGAAATCATTGCGAGGTTCATGCGGGGCTGACACCGCACGGCGCATGACCTAAAGAAGACGCTGAATTGACCTAAAGAATTCTGACTGAACCAGAGAAAACCCCAGGGAGGAATCGATGAAGAAAACCTATCTGTCGGCCGTTGCGATCGCGGCGGCGCTGGCGCTGCCGGGATCGCCCGCGCGGGCGCAAAGCAACGAGATCGTCATCGGCATCACCGTCACCACGACCGGCCCGGCGGCGGCGCTCGGCATTCCCGAGCGCAATGCGCTCGAGTTCGTGACCAAAGAGATCGGCGGCGTGCCACTCAAGGTCATCGTGCTCGACGACGGCGGCGATCCGACTACCGCCACCACCAATGCGCGCCGCTTTGTCACGGAGTCCAAGGCCGACATCATCATGGGTTCGTCGACCACGCCGTCGAGCATTGCGGTATCCAACGTCGCCAACGAAGCCGGAATTCCGCATTTCGGTCTGGCGCCGTTTCCAATCACGCCGCAGCGGGCCAAGTGGTCGGTGGATATGCCGCAGCCGGTTCCGATCATGGGCAAGGTGCTGTACCAGCACATGAAGGCGCACAACATCAAGACCGTCGGCTATATCGGCTATTCCGATTCCTATGGCGATCTCTGGCTCAACGACTTCAAGACCCAGGCGCTCCCGATGGGCATGGCGCTGGTCGACGAGGAGCGCTTCGCGCGGCCGGACACCTCGGTCGCCGGACAGGTGCTGAAACTGGTGGCGGCCAATCCCGATGCGGTCCTGGTCGGTGCCTCCGGTACCGCCGCCGGGCTGCCGCAGACCGAACTTCGCGCCCGCGGCTACAAGGGTCTGATCTACCAGACCCACGGTGCCGCCAGCATGGATTTCATCCGCATCGCAGGTCCCGCCGCGGAGGGCGTCATCATGGCGTCGGGTCCGGTGATGAATCCGGAAGGCCAGCCTGACACCGCGCTGACCAAGAAGCCGGGTCTCGCGCTCGATACCGCCTATGAGGCCAAATATGGCCCTAACAGCCGCAGCCAGTTCGCCGGACATTCCTATGACGCCTTCCTGGTGCTCGAGCGCGTGATCCCGGTGGCCCTGAAAAAGGCAAAGCCGGGAACGCCGGAATTCCGCGAGGCGATTCGCGAGGCCTTCCTGACCGAACACGAGATTGCGGCGAGCCAGGGCGTCTACAATTTCACCGAAAAGGATCGCTACGGCCTCGACGACCGCTCGCGCATCATCCTGACAGTGAAGAACGGCAAATACGTTCCGGCGGAGTAGGCGGCGCGCGGCGCATCCCTTGCCTCATGGTTCGAGACG
>JBDTKD010000342.1:0-9866 GCA_039935515.1 Bradyrhizobium sp. | reverse complement strand
GCCTATCCACGAGGGGCATTGAATTATTGGAAATCGAGCTTTCTTGCCGGGTTGAGCGACGATGCCATCGATACAATGATCGCGTGCTTCGCGCGCTGTCCGACCCCTATGGGCCAGTTGCTCCTCGAGCACGTCCACGGCGCCGCCGCCCGTGTCGACGTCCGCGACACCGCGTTCCCGCACCGTGGGGAAGGGTACAATTTCCTCGTTCTTTCTCAATGGACGGATGCGGCCGGTACCGAGGCGTGCGTCGCATGGGCGCGGGAGACTTACGCGAAGATGCAGCCCTTCGTTGCCTCCGGCCGATACGTGAATTACCTGGATGACGATGAGGCGGGCAACCCGGTCCCCGCCGCCTACGGAGCCAACTACCGGCGGCTCCAGGAACTCAAGACGAAGTACGATCCAAAAAACCTCTTCCGCATGAACCAGAACATTCGGCCGCTGATTTGAGTCAATCTGACGTGCAATGAACGCACCGGGGAATTGTCCAATGTCGATCCTGTGCCGACCCGCTCGCGAGGAGGACTTGGAGAGAAGCGATCAGCTTGTCGTCGCCAGCATCAACGACCTCACCCAACGGCATGGCTTTGGCCCAATGGCGACGTCGCACCCGCCCGAGTTTCAATTGTTTTCGCTAAAAGATGATGCCGGCGGATTGTGGGTAGCGGAGGAGGCCAACGAAATCGTCGGATTCGCATGGAGTTGGGTCTGCGAGGACTTGTGGTTTCTCGCACAGCTTTTCGTGTCGCCCGGTCATCAGGGCCGCAGCCTGGGTAGCGAGTTGCTGAAACGGACATTTGAGCATGCGAAGAAATCCGGCGCTACCAACAGGGCGCTGATCACCTTCACGTTCAACACCGTATCCCAGGGACTTTATATTCGGAACGGCTTATTTCCTCGCTTTCCCATCTACAATTTCAGTGTTTCGCGCGAACTCCTGATGGGCCGCTTGCACGGGCCGCAATTCCGTCCCGTCTCTCTCGAGGAAACAGCTTCGGACTTGCAAGAGCTTGCCAGGATTGACGCCCGGGTTCTGGGGGTCTCGCGAGAGAAGCACCACCGGTATCTCATGAATGATAAGACGACGAGAGGTGTGCGCCTTTATTCCGGAGAAGACTGCGTAGGCTACGCCTATGTCAGCAGCGGCGGCCATATCGGACCGCTCGCGGTCGCGCGATCCAGCGCGCTCGGCTCTGCGTTCAGGACTGCGCTGGCTCTTGCAGCTGAGATTGGCTCTCCACAGGTGTCTGCCTTTCTTCCCGGCGTGAGCGAAGCGGCCCTATCGGCCGCTGTCGAGCATGGGATGCGCATCACCTTTCCGATGGTCTTGATGTCGACCCGCGGTTTCGGCGATTGGACCGGTTATCTGCCCCGCAATCCGGGTTTCATGTGACGCAATGGAGTGCTTCTGGGAGCACTTTTCGCACTCCGCACGACAAACGGCCTTAGTCGGATGCCGACCCCCCTCTGCGTTTCAGAGAATTTCCTTCTTTGGTAGCAGAAAGGCCAGCCCATGGCGGGCTCTTCCTCGCCTTGGAGACGCTGGAATAAATGCACTGCATGGTAGACGTCGCAGTGCGCTTTCCTCAGTATCTGAACCGGCGCGGATGTAACCTGCTGCCATTTACGACACTGAACCTACCGGATATCAATCTTGAATCTGACGGACGAGGACCACCCGATCGACGAGATTTCACGGATCGAAGCACAGCTCGAGGAGCTTGCGGAGGTCTCCGAGCGATGCCGAAAGATTATATTGGTTTCCAAGGCGGCAATCGCCGGCGGCGTCGCATTACCGTTCTTTATGATGCTCGGCTTATCCGGATCCAATCAGGTCGCCGCGATCGGATCGATTGCCATGGTGCTAGGCGGAATCGTGTCGCTCGGATCGAACGTCAGTACTTTGCAACAGACGATGGCCGCAATGAAGGCCGCTGAGGCGCTCCGTTCGGATCTGATCAGCAGGATCGACCTTCGAGTGGTTGGTGCCGTCCGCTTGAGGGAAGGGGGATGACCGGGCAAAACAAAATGTCCCGGAAACCGCGGCCAAAACAAGGCTTTTCGGCAAGCGCCGATGCTGCCACGCGATTGAGCGGCTGCAAGCACCGGCGCCCGAGCCATGCCCGGTCTATGCTAAAGGGCGACCGCGAATTCGGCATACAATGCCTGGGATCCAATCATTCTGAAGCATCGTAGAAGTGGATTCGCTGCTTGCGCCGCCAGGGGGGGAACAAGGCGGACGGGAAATCTGCCGCGAAGCGCCGGTCGCGAATCTCGGGCAGGGAGGGATCGGTTTCGGATTGGGTGGGATCCGGTGCGACCACCTCGCGATAGAGATGCCAGGTGGCGTGGCCGAGCAGCGGGATCACGACCGCAAGGCCGAGGAAGAACGGCAGCGATCCCAGGACCAGCAGCACCGCGACGATCAATCCCCATGCCGCCATCGGCACCGGGTTTCGTGCCACCGCGCGGAGCGACGTCACCATGGCGTCCCCGGCGCCGGCGTGTCGGTCGAGCATCAGCGGGAATGAGACCACGCTGACGCACAGCGCCACCACGGCGAACAGGAAGCCGACGCCGCAACCGGCGACGATCAGCCACCATCCCTGCGGTGTGGTCAGCACGCGCGCGGCGAAGTCCGGAATTCCCGCCGCGGGTTTATAACCGAAGGCGGCGACGTAGATCGCCTGCGCGGTCGCCACCCAGGTCACGAACAGCGCCAGCAATAGCGTGCCGAGCCCGAGCATGGCGCCGAATGACGGCGAGCGCAGCACCGAGCGCAGCACCTCGAGCGCACCCCATGCCGGCGCCTGTTCGCCGCGCTCGAGGCGGCGGCTGAGTTCATAGAGACCAAGAGCTGCGAACGGACCGATCAGGGCAAAACCGGCCGCCAGCGGAAACAGCAACGGCAATACCGAATAGCCCAGCACGGTGCGCGCCAGCACCAGTCCGAGCACCGGATAGATCACGCAGAGAATGATGGCGTGGCTGGGCACCGCCTTGAAATCTTCCCAGCCGAGCCGCAGGGCCTGATGCAGGTCGGATAGGCCGATGGTGCGGATGATGGGCGCAGTTGCGGCGCCTTGCGCCGGCTGAGCCATTAGCGAGACATTGCCTGACGGGGTGGTCATGGTCGTTATCTCCTTGCTACGGCCGCTGGTTTTGGCGCCATTGCTGGCGCAAGCGGGCCGTCTGCGAAAACGATCACGATCAGGCCAGACGCGAAAACAGAAAACCGAAACTGGCCATGTCGCGAACTGGACGGTCAGGGTACTCCCAATCGCTGCCGCCGCCGCTCACGCTTCGGTGAAGGCTTCATTGGCAAGTCACAATGAGGTGACATCGCGGGTCCATTGGTCGCAAACGATGAGCATTTTCGGAAAAATCATGGGTGCGATCTTCGGCTCCAAAGCCGCCGCCACACCCGACCCCCGGGCGCCAGGCACAATAGCCGGCCTGCGATACCCCCAGCACCTCGCACAGGATCCTCACCGGGTATTCAGCGCGGCGATCTTCGATGAAGCGGAATCTCATGTCCGCGTTCCAGCAAAGATCGCGATCGACTTTTTTAAAATGTCGCGCTCCATGCGCAGCCGCTCGTTCTCTCGCTGCAAACGGCCGATCTCTGCCGTGTAGTCCGGTGACTCATGGCAGATATCCGGCGAACACCAGGGGTTACCGGGTTTGAGGGTTTTCTGACCCACATTTCCAAGATACCCTGTGATGCGGAAAGCAGATTGCCGCGCCAAACTTTGACTGCATTACTGCATGGACCATTTGAAACTCTGATCAGGTTGAGGAAAAAGATTTGGACAAGCTCAATTTGCAAAACCCGGTGTTTGCCACCTACGTCATCGCCGCTACGATTATGATCCTCAAGGCTGTCAGCATGTCCTGGTTGACCGTGCTTCGGATGATGCAAGCGAAGGGTGGGTTTCGTTCGCCGGAAGACATTAGAAAGACGCCTCTCAATCCCGAGCCTGATCCGAAGCAGCTCGAGCCCAACGAACGTGTCGAGCGTATCAGGCGAATTCAGTTAAACGATCTTGAGAACCTGCCTTTCTTCCTCGTTGCGGGCTTCCTTTTCGTTCTGACCGGGCCATCCCTGATGGTCGCGCGTCTGCTTATGTACGGTTACGTAGTGTCGCGACTTTTGCACTTTGCCGCCTATTTCACCGCGCGGACCCATGACACGCGCGCCACATTTTGGACTGTAGGCTCTTTAATCCTGATTTTCATGGCTTGCCGGACGTTGGTCGCTGCATTGGGTTACTGATGTCGGCAGATAGGTTCTCTACGGTTGTCCGCTGTTGTGAAGGTTTGCGGATGCCGGCCGCATGATGGTGGTGCGGTGCGCACGGGGGCCGGCGTCCGCAAACCCCCGCCGTCGCGCGGCGGAGATTGATTCGCACCTCGAACCGGCCCCATAGTCTCCACCGTACTGCCTTGCTTTGGTCAAACCGGAGTGAAGGGTGGGGCCGGAACGCGGTTGATCGAACGTAAATCCGCCGGCCGCCGCCATGCGGTGACATTGGACTGAGTACGGAGCGTCAATGCTTTCAACACCAAAGCTGAAACAAAACGATGATCCACACGACGTGCTTGTGGTCGCGCCCGATGTGGCCCTGGTCGTGCCCACGGACGAAGAGCTTTCCAAGCTGGCGCATGCCTTGCGCCATCCTTCGGCCCCGCAGATCCGCACCGGATCCGAGCCCCCCGCGGGCGCAACGGTCCCGCCGGTCGATGCGACGTTTCGGCCTGCCGTCAGCGATGTCCGTGTACCGGGCCCGCGGCGGGCGGCACGCGTCTTTACGGCTGCGCTGCTGTTGGCTGGATGCGCCGGTGCCGCTGCCTTCGCCTGGCAGTCTTACGGCGATGCGGCCAGACAGATGATTGCGCAATGGACGCCGCAGCGCATCCTGACCTCACTCCTGCCGCTGGAAAGGTCGGCGCCCTCCGCGCAACCGACCCTACCTGCCGCGGAGACGGTCACGGCGAACGCAGCACCCCCGCAACCGGAAGTTCCGGCTCAGGCCGCACCACAACCGGCAACTCCGGTTCAGGCCGCACCGCAAGCTATCGTGCCGAGCGCTGCCGACCCATCTGTCGAATCTGCACAATCGCTTTCTGCGATGGCGCACGACCTCGCAAATGCGGCACAGGAGATCGGGCAGCTCAAGACCAGCATCGCGCAGCTCAAGGGCGGCATCGAGCAGCTCACGGCTGGCCAGCAACAAATATCCCGCGACATCGCCAAGGCTTCGGAGCCGAACCTGCGGCCGAAGATTTTACCGCCCCCGCGGCGGCCGGCCGTGGCACGGGAGCGCAGGCCGCCGCCACTTTCGCGACCGCAGGCGACGCTAGCGCCGATGTCGACGCAAGCTGCCGCGCCTTACATACCGCGGCGACCCGAACCGCTGCCGCAAGACACCGGTACGGTTGAGCCGCAGGCCGATCCGGAGTTGGCATCGGTGCCGCGGCCGCCGATGCCCCTGCGCTAGCATCGGGGCTGTTTCCGGTCATACTCTGAGGAAATTTGCTCACGACCGTGGTTATCGTCGGAGAGGGCGCGTTCCGAAGCGCTCGGGGTCAAACCCGGCGCTGCCGGTTCCTTCAGAATCCAGCCGCGCTTGCTGACGGGCGGGCACCGGTCCGATTCAGGTGACAACCGGAAGAGAAAACCATATAAAGGCGGCCAAATTCGCGCGACTTCCGATCTGGCTGGCCGGAAGCCGATAGCGGTAAAAAGAGGGGCGCCAATGGAAACAGGCCGTTTGGGTAGGTTTCTGCGATTGCGGCCGTGGTCGGCTGGTGCATTCCTGCTCGGCCTTTCCGTCCTGGTCGCTTCGACCAGCCTTCAGGCGCTGTTCGTCGCCTTTGGCGCCAAGGCATATTTCGCGACCTTCTTCCCAGCGGTTTTCGCGGCAGGATTTCTGGCGGGAACACCGGCCGCCGTATTCGTCGCCCTTCTTGCCGTCCCCCTGGTTTGGTGGGGATTCATGCCGCCGGTCTTTGAGTTCAATCCGCTGACCCTGGCTCACATCGACGCCATCAAGCTATTCTCCTTGTTGAGCGTGTTGTTGATCTTTCTGGCCGACGTCTGCCGGCAAACGGTCGCCGTCTTGAGAATTTCAGGATCAGGAACCAACACCGGTTCTTCGAGGAACTGATCCGGGCAAAGCATTGCAATTTTTACCCAGCCCGCTCGTGGTTACAGGGTCTGCGAACTTGACGTTGGAGTGAGCTGGATGCGCGTTTTGGTGATCGAAGCCGGTGCCCTGGGTGGGTATTTCGGCGGATGTCTCGTTCGCGCCGGACGCGACGTCGCGTTTCTGGTACGTCCGCGCCGCGCCGAACAACTCGCCCGCGATGCCCTCCAGATCGCGAGCCCGAATGGCGACTTCCGTGTTTCCGCGACCACCGTTCTGGCCGGTGACCTGCGCGAGCCGTTCGATCTCGTCCTGGTTGGCGTGAAAGTCCTATTCACTCGATGACGCCATGGAGCAGTTCGCCGCCGCGGTTGGCCCGGACACGCGATTCTGCCGATCCTCAACGGCATAGGGCATTTCGACCGGCTGAGCGCGCGGTTCGGCGCCGAGCACATATTGGGCGGCATGGCGAATATCAGCGCCGGCATGGATGCCGAGGGTCGTGTCGTCCAATTCTTCCCCAACCATGATCGTGTTCGGTGAAATCCGGGGCGGTTCCAGCGACCGAACCCGCGCGATTGAGGATTGTTTCAACAATGCGGGCTTCAATGGGCGGCCCAGCGGCGTGGTCATGCTGGACATGTGGGAGAAGTTCGTGCAGCTCGGCCTCGGCGCCGGGATCACCTGTTTGATGCGCGCCAGCATTGGCGACATTCTCGCCGCGCCAGGCGGACGAGAGGCCATGTTTCAGATCTTCGGCGAGTGCTGCGCCGTCGCCACCGCCTCGGGCTTCATGCCGAGACCGGCCTTCATCGAATTCGACACCACCCTGATCACCACCGTGGGATCGCCGCTGAAGTGGTCGATGCTGCGGGACATCGAGCGGGGTTCAACCACCGAGGGCGAGCACATCCTGGGTGACATGGTCGCGCGCGCCCGCGCCCTCGGCGTCGAGACGCCAATCCTCAATCTGGCTCGCACCCATGTCGCCGCCTATGAGATCGGCCGCGCGCGAGCCGCCGCGGCGTGATGACCCGCGGCGTTGGCTTCGGCCCAGCCCTTGATGAGTTTGACAAGGGTCTCCTGGTTGGCATCGCGCTCAGATGGGCGTCGAAAGGAATATCGAACAGCAAAGCGTGCGCGACACCGCTGAGTTGCGAGATGGCCGCGACCAGAACGCCGCTGATCAACCCGATCGCGACCGCGACCACGCCGGTTTCGCGGCTGCGGACAAAGTTGCGCAGGCCGATGGGCAGCAGGTAGCCCGCGACATGCGGCTCGTTTGCGCCGTCGGTGGGGGCGACGTAGGTCATGGCGTTTTCCACCTGTCGCCAGCCTGAACCTGCCCGGCGCGGGCGCCTGTGCAGCAACGGGGCACACCTTCAGTCATTCCAAAGAAGGCCGCGGCTTCTCACGCGGTATCACACCGCGGCGGCTCGCCCAAAGGCTATATTGCCCGCTCATGTCACGAACGTGTTCTCCCGGGACCGGGTTATTTGCGCAGCTGCTTTGACCTTTCCCGGTGAAATTCCCGGCGATGCCGGGTACGATGTCGAGCCCTGTCCGAAGGCGGCGGGTGGCGTTAGAAGGCCTGGACTTTGTCCATGACCAAGCACGCGGCACCCGATGGAGCGTTACCATGACAGTCGCCAGGACAGGCGCACAACACATCGCGTCGCTCAGGGATGGCCGAACCGTCTATATCGACGGCCAGCTGGTCCCCGACGTGACCACGCATCCGGCGTTCAAGAACTCGGTACGCTCGGCGGCGGCGCTGTATGATTTCCAGGCCCAGCCGGAAAACATCGAGCTGATGACGTTCACGCCGGAAGGCTCGGACCGCCGGGTCAACCGCGGCTGGCAAATGCCGCGCAATTATGAGGAGATGGTTCAGCGCCGCAAGGCTCTGCAGGCGTGGGCGAGGCTGTCCTATGGCTTCATGGGGCGCTCGCCCGATCATGTTGCCTCGGCGCTGATCGGCCAGCGCATGGGCATCGAGGTGTTCCGGAAGCATGGCCCGGATCGCGCCAGGGCGCTGATCGATTACGTGGACTATGCGACCAGGAACGACATCTTCCTGACCTATGTCATCATCAATCCGCAGGCCGAGCGTACGAAAGACTGGGGTGCACAGGCGGACGATCTGGTGGCCCGCATCGTCGATGAGGACAGCAGCGGCATGACGATCCGCGGCGCCAAAATGCTTGGGACGAGCTCGATCATGGCGAACGAAGTGCTGGTGGCAAACCTGCAGCCGCTCAAAGCCGGCGAAGAAGATCTGGCATTTTCCTGCGCCTTGCCGATGAATGCCAGCGGCGTTCGCGTGCTGTCGCGAAAATCCTACGAAGCTTCCGCGGTGTCGATCTTTGACAATCCGCTCTCGTCGCGCTTCGACGAGAATGATGCGCTGGTCTATTTCGACGATGTGAAGGTGCCATGGGATCGCATTTTTGTTTACCGTGACACCGACGTCTGCCGTCAGCAGTTTCACGAAACCCACGGCCATGCCTACCAGAACTATCAGGCACAGATCCGCCTTTCGGTGAAGATCAAGTTCCTCGCGGGGCTGGCGCGCCGCCTGACCGAGGCGATCGGCACCACCAGGATCCCCTCGGTGAGCGAAAAACTCGGTTACCTCGCCGCACAGGCCAGCATGATCGAAGCGATGCTGTCCGGCATGGAGGCGAGCGGCTTCAGATCCGGCGAATACTGGGTGCCGAACAAGCACTTCATGTATTCCGCCCAGGTGCTCACGCAGGAGCTCTATCCGAATTTCGTCAATGCGATCCGCGAGCTGTCGGGGGGCGCGTTGATCATGTTGCCATCCTCGATCAATGACTTCGAGGATCCGCTGCTCAAGAAGATCATCCATACCACCCAGCGCGCCGCAGCCATGGAGCCGGAGGACAAGGTCAAGTTGCTGAAGGCTTGCTGGGATGCCATCGGTTCGGAGTTCGGATCGCGACACCAGCAATATGAGATGTTTTACGCAGGCGCGCGGTTTGTAACGGCGGGTCACAGTTTCCGGACCTACGACTGGAACGGGGCCACGGGCCTGGTGGAGAACCTGCTCGCTTCCTACACCCTCGGCGACGAATTGGCCGGGCACTGAAGGGAGTCGTGAAGGGCATGAAAATCGCAATTACCAATCTCGGCGAGATCGTCTCCGGTGACTGGCGCCATCCGATCGCATCCGGCGACACCATCCTGGTTCATGACGACAGGATCGTCCGCGTCGGCACGGCTTCCGCCGCGGAAGTAGAGGCCGTTGACGTGGTGATCGATGCCGGCGGGATGACGGCGATACCGGGGCTGATCGACTCGCATGTCCACATCACCTTCGGCGACTACACACCGCGCCAGCGCGCCGTCGGCTACCTCGAAAGCTATTTGCATGGCGGCGTCACCACCTCGATTTCCGCATCGGAGGTGCACGTCCCGGGCCGGCCGCGCGACGTCGAGGGTATAAAGGCGCTAGCCATTGCCGCGCAGCGTTGTTTTGTCGATTACAGACCAGGCGGAATGCGTGTGATTGCCGGCTCCGTGATCCTGGAGCCGGGCCTGGCCCGGTCCGACTTCGACGAACTGGCGGCCAAGGGCGTCGGGCTGGCCAAGGCCGGCTTCGGTGCGGTCAAATCGGCTTATGACTATGTTCCGCTGGTTGCCGATGCCAAGGCGGCCGGCCTCATCACGACCTGTCATACCGGCGGCTCG
>JBDTKD010000341.1:0-11258 GCA_039935515.1 Bradyrhizobium sp. | reverse complement strand
GCCACCGTAACCGAACAGAAATGGCAGGCGCTGCGGGCGGCTTTCAAGACGTTCAGGGCCGAACCGGGCGGCGGCCGCCGGCGGGATTTCGCGAAATTCCGTGCCGAACGCAAACTGCTGCTGGCGCGCTTCGCCTGTTTCGAGGTGCTGCGGCACAAATTCAACAAACCGTGGTGGGAATGGCCCGAACCGTGGCGGCGGCCCAGTGATGCCGCCTGTGCCTCGCTGCGCAAGGGCCCCGACGCGGCGGAGATCGAGTTCGTGGAGTTCGTGCAATGGATCGCCGACCGGCAATTGCTGGCGTGCCGGGATCTCGCCCGCAAGCGAGGCCTCAAGGTTGGCCTCTATCTCGACGTCGCGGTCGGCGTGCAGTCCGACGGTTTCGATGCCTGGAACGAGCAGGTCGCCATCTCGCGCCATCTCGCGGTCGGCGCGCCGCCGGACCCGTTGAACACGTCGGGCCAAAACTGGGGGCTGGCCGGGTTCAACGCCGCCGGTCTGGAGATTTCGTCGTTCGAGCCGTATCGCCAGATGCTGCGGGCTTCGATGCGCTATGCTGGCGCAATCCGGCTCGATCATGTGCTCGGCCTGAAGCGGCTCTATCTCGTGCCGCATGGATTTGCCGCCAGCAACGGCGTCTATGTGCAAATGCCGTTCGAGGCGCTGTTGGCGGCAACCGCGCAGGAGAGCATGGCGCATCGTTGCGTGGTGATCGGCGAAGACCTCGGCACCGTGCCGGAAGGATTCCGCGCCCAGATCGCCGATTGGGGCATCTGGTCGTATCAGGTCATGATGTTCGAGCGCGACGACCATGGCCGGTTCCGGGGCGTCGACCACTATACGTCGAACGCCCTTGTCACCTTCAATACCCATGATCTCTC
The DNA here is from genome assembly GCA_039935515.1 of Bradyrhizobium sp. Taxonomy (GTDB): domain Bacteria; phylum Pseudomonadota; class Alphaproteobacteria; order Rhizobiales; family Xanthobacteraceae; genus Bradyrhizobium. The sequence continues at coordinate 10,377 of JBDTKD010000341.1, read as the reverse complement.
GACCTATGCGGGCTGGCGCGGCTTCAGCGATCTCGCGCTGAAACGTTCGCTCGGGATCGATCCCGGGGAAAGCGACGATGCGCGCTGGCACGCGCTTGCCATGCTGACCGACGTGCTGCGTCATCACGCCATCGACCGCGACGATCTCTATGCGGTGGCAGGATTTCTGGCGCGGACCAAATCCCGCCTGCTGGCGATCTCGCTCGAGGACCTGCTCGGTGTGATCGACCAGCCCAACATTCCCGGCACCGTCGACGAACACCCGAACTGGCGGCGGCGGTTGCCGCTGGCGATCGACGCGATTGCCGCCGCGATCGACGTGGCCGCCCTCAAACACGCGACTGGCGAGCGGACTTGAGTGGCCCTGTGATTAACCGCGCCTGGAACGGAGCTGTCTTGCCTTCAAAAATTGAAGACTATGGATTGATCGGCGATTGCGAAACCGCGGCATTGGTCGGCCGCGATGGTTCGATCGACTGGCTGTGCTGGCCCGCGTTCGATTCCGATGCCTGTTTTGCAAGCTTGCTGGGAACGCCCAGGCAGGGTCGATGGCGGATCGCGCCTGCGGAGGAAATAAGAGAGACCTCGCGCCGGTACTGGGACAATACGCTGATCCTGGAGACACGATTTGAAACGGCAGGCGGCACCGTCGCGGTGATCGATTTCATGCCGCCGCGCGCCAACGCGTCCGATGTCGTCAGGCTGGTGCGCGGCGTGACCGGGCGGGTCAAGCTGCGGATGGAGCTCGTCATCCGTTTCGGATTCGGTACTGATATTCCCTGGGTCAAAAAAAGCGAGGATGGTTCGGCGCTGCTCGCGATCTGTGGTCAGGACATGACCGTGCTGCGGACCCCGGTCAAGACGCGTGGCGAGAACATGACCACGGTCGCCGATTTCGAGGTGGGCGAGGGCGAGACCGTTCCCTTCGTTCTCACCTATGGGCCGTCGCATCTGGCGGTACCCGAGCCGATCAATCCGGCGCAAGCGCTGCAGGAAACCGAAGATTTCTGGACTAAATGGTGCAGCCAATGCAGTTACGAGGGCGAGAGCCGTGATCTGGTGATGCGCTCACTGATCACGCTGAAGGCGCTGACCTATGCGCCGACCGGCGGCATTGTCGCGGCGCCGACCACGTCGCTGCCGGAAAAGCTCGGCGGCGCCAGAAATTGGGACTATCGATTCTGCTGGTTGCGCGATGCCACCTTCACGCTGCTGGCGCTGATGAATTCGGGTTATACCGAGGAAGCGTCGTGCTGGCACAGTTGGTTGCGGCGCGCGGTGGCGGGGGCGCCGGCCAGCATGCAGATCATGTACGGCATCATGGGCCAGCGCCGCCTGCTCGAATGGGAAGCGGACTGGCTGCCCGGCTACGAAGGCGCGCAGCCGGTCCGGATTGGCAACGCCGCGCATGCCCAGTTGCAGCTCGACGTCTACGGCGAACTGATCGACGCCTTTCATCAGTCGCGCGTGGCCAAACTGAAGCTCGACGAAGGGACCTGGGACGTGGAATGCTCGGTGATCGAGCATCTCGCGAAGGTATGGGACCAGCCCGACCACGGCATCTGGGAGCTGCGCGGCGATGGCGCGCACTATGTATCGTCGAAGATCATGTCATGGGTCGCTTTCGATCGCGCCATCAAGAGCGCCGAAATGTTCGGCTTCAAGGCGCCGCTCGAGCAATGGCGGAAGCTGCGCGATACCATCCATCGCGAGGTCTGTGAAAAAGGCTTCGATCCCGGCAGCAATGCGTTCGTCGAATCCTACGGATCGCGGCTGCTCGACGCCAGCATCCTGCTGCTACCGTCGGTAGGCTTCCTGCCGGCATCCGATCCGCGCGTTCGCGGCACGCTCGAGGCGATCGAAAAATACATGATGCGGGACGGCTTCGTGCTGCGGCACGATCCGCGCGCGATCACGGAAGAAACCGATCAACGGCAGCCGATCGAGGGCGCGTTTCTCGCCTGCAGCCTCTGGCTCGCCGACGCCTATGTGCTTGCAGGCGAGATTGCCAAGGCGCAGACGATGTTCGACCGCGTGGTCGCGGTGGCAAATGATCTCGGCCTCCTGGCCGAGGAGTACGATTCCGGCGAACGGCGCCAGACCGGCAACTTCCCGCAGGCGCTGACCCACATCGCGCTGATCAACACCGCCCACAACCTCAGCGACGCCATGGCTGCCAGGGACAAGCCGGTGGTGCAGCGCTCGAAGTAGGGGCCATCCCGGCCAGCGAAGCTGAAATCCGGGGCCGTCTCGCCTGCGCTGCGATTCCCGGATTGCGCTGCGCTCTATCCGGGCTACGGATGTTTTCAGCCGTCATTGCGAGGAGCGGAAGCGACGAAGCAATCCATGCTTCCGCCTGCCGCGCCATGGATTGCTTCGCTTGCGCTCGCAATGACGGGGACGGTTGTTTTGCTCAATAAACGAGAGCTGTGCCCGGCGGTTTTTCCAGCGCTTCTGCCAATGACCGGTACTCCGCGCAGTCCGTTCCGCAAATCGCAGCGATCCGGCTCAGGTGGTATTGTGCCTGGTCGCGGTTGCCCTGTTCGATCTGCCACAGGCCGTAATAATTCCACGTCAGCACATGGTTCGGATCGGCTTTCAGCGCACGCTCGTGCCAAACTTGCGAGAGCTTGTAGTCACCAAGTTTACGGTAGGAATAGCCGATCAGATTGGCCACGTTCGGGTGATCGTCGTGACCGAGCGCCTTGAGCTGCTCGATCGCGGAAGCAAATTCGTGGCGATCGTAGATTGTGGCATAGGCCGCGCGATAACCCTTGGCGAAAGTGGGATCGTCGAACAGCGACTGCGTGGCAGGCTTGCTTTTGGCCTTGTGATGGGCGCGGGTGGCCTTGGCAGCCGGCGGCGGTGTCGTCGAAGTGTAAGGAGTACCGCCGTACGGATCTCCACCACCACCTCCACCGCCTCCACCGCCTCCGGCGGCCAGAGCAAATTGGGTCGCCGTGATCGGCGCGGCCAGAAACATTGCCAGTGTCAAAAACCTGATCGCAGAGTTGATCATGCATGTCTCCCGCTTGTCACAATGGCGATCCCTCCAGCCGAAGGTGTAAACCCCAGCTTGCGCCAAACATTCCTGGAAATCTTTTTCGGAAATTGAAAGTCCGTTTGTGGCAGTGGCGCTGCCTTATTCGGTCACCTCGTCGGCGCGCCGCCTCCAAAGCTCAATGAGGCGACATCCCATTTGCTGAACCGGCGTTATGCTGCAAAATCATCTCGATCGCGCCGGCAAATCCCTCGTCTGCGTTCGACGCCGTGACATGCGTCGCCTTTTGCTTGATTTCGTCGGTGGCGTTGCCCATCGCGATCGACATGCCGCTCACTCGAAACATCGCGACATCGTTATGCATGTCGCCGATGGTGGCAACCGCGTCGGTCGAGATACCCAGCCGCTTCGCGATCGCCTGCACGAAGGTGCCCTTGTCATGGCCGGGCGGGGTCACGTCGAGATAGTAGCTCTGCGACCGGGCCGCCGTGGCTTGCGTCCCAAGCGCGTTTCTGGTTGCGGCCTCGCAGGCCTGCAGCAGCGCCGCATCGGTGCTCGATCCGACGATCTTGCAGGCGGCCGACAAATAGGGCGCGAAATCATCCACGATGGTCGGATTGGCCCGGATGGTGCGCTGTTCAAATTCGACGTATTTGCCCTCGCCATTGCGGGCAAGCCATCGATCGTTGGTGAACAGCCAGATGTCGACGCCGAACCGGTTCAGGATGTCGAGGCTCTGTTGCACCGCGGAGGCGGGAATCACATGCTGCTCGACTGGATTCATCTGCGGGTCGCAGATCGAGCTGCCGTTGAAAGGCCCGACCGGCAATTTGATCCGGAGCGGGTCGATCAAGAACCGCATGCCGATGGCCGGGCGGCTGGAGGTGATGGTGAAGCCGACCCCGCTATCCTCCAGCCGTCGTGCGGCGCGAATCGCAGCCTCGGTCAGGACTTTGTCGCCGGTCAAGAGCGTGCCGTCGACATCGGAGACGACGAGCGCGATCCGCGTCATCGGCGGTTCCTGCCGTTCGAGGCCTGGTCCACCGGCGCGAGCTTGAGCTGTCGGACGATATCGTCAACGATGGCCTCGACTGGAGCGTCGATCGAAACTGTCACCGCGTTCTCGCTCGCCTCCGGCGGTTCCAGCGCCTTGAACTGGCTGTCTAGCAGGTCCGGCGGCATGAAATGATGCTTGCGGCTCGCCAGCCGCTCGGCGATCAGTTGCTGGCTGCCCTCGAGATAGATGATGCGGACATCGCTGCGGCCATGAACCAGAATGTCGCGATAGACGCGCTTCAGCGCGGAGCAGGCGATCACGGCATGTTCGCCGGCGCCGCAGGCCCGGTCGATCTCGGCGGCGATCGCCTGCAGCCAGGGCCAGCGGTCTTCGTCGGTGAGGGCATGGCCGGCGCTCATCTTCGCGACATTGCTCGGCGGATGAAACCTGTCGCCATCCTCGTATTTCCAGCCGGTGCGTTCGGCCAATTTGTCGGCAATGGTGCTCTTGCCCGAGCCGGATACGCCCATCACCACCAGCGCGCACGGGACCACGCTTGCTGTCTCAGGCACGAAAGTTCTCCGGAAGCGCGGCCTGATCGACCAGCCAGATGGTTTCGCCCTTGGAGCGCGCGCGGCCCGCGGGCAGGTCTTCGCCGTCAAACACGCGGGTCAGGATCGCGCGCTTGCCGGCACCGCTCGCTTCGAACAGCATTTCGCGGCAGGAGCCGAGCGCCGGCAAGGTCAGTGTGACCCGCGGTACGAACGGCTCGACATGGGCCTCGGGCACGTCCACCGCCCAGCGGCTGGTTTCTTCGGCGGCAGGATAACCTGGAAACAGCGAGGCGGTATGACCATCGGGCCCGACGCCGAGCAACACCAGGTCGAACAGCGGCCGGACTGGATCGAGCCGGTCCGCGCCATAGAACGATTGCAGTTCAGCCTCGTAGCGGCGGGCGCTCTCCCCGGCATCGATCCCCTCGGTCGCGATCGGATGAACGTTGGCGGCCGGCGCGCTGCGGTCGAGAAAGGTCCGCCGAGCCATCGCCATGTTGTTCAGCGGATCGTTGGCCGGGACCAAGCGCTCGTCGCCGATGAACCATTGCACGCGTTCCCAGGGGATCTGGCTTCGATAGGCGTCTGTTGCGAGCAATTCGAATAGCTGCTTCGGGCTCGATCCGCCGGTGAGGCAAATCGCTACCCGCTCGCCATTGGCGACGATCCGCGCCAGAACGTGATCCGCGGCCGTCTTCGCCAGCGCGGCCGGGTCGGTCGCCGCGATCACCTTGAACTTCGTCCGAGATTGGTCGGCAGCCATGCTAACCCAGCTTTCGCCAGCTTCGGCCGTCGCGCGCCAGCAGCGCGTTAGCCTCGGTCGGACCCTCGCTGCCGGCCGGATAGCGCTCGAGGCCGTTGGCGCCGGCCTTTTTCCACGCATCGAGGAATGGCTGCACCGCCTGCCAGCCGGCCTCGACGCTGTCGGCGCGCTGAAACAGGATGTTGTCGCCGATCATGCAGTCGTAGATCAGCGTTTCATAACCGGTCGACGGCTCCGCCTTGAAGTAATCCTTGTAGCGGAATTTCATCTCGACGCCGTCGATCGAAATCGTCGGCCCCGGCACCTTGGTGTTGAACTGCAGCGTGATGCCTTCGGTCGGTTCGATGCTGATGACAAGATAGTTCTGCGACAGCCGGTCCACCGGCGTGTCGCGGAACATCGCAAACGGCGCCTGCTTGAACTTGATCGCGACCTCGGTGCGCTTGACGCCGAGTGCCTTGCCGGTGCGCAGGTAAAACGGAACCCCGGCCCAGCGCCAGTTGTCGATGGTCAGTTTCAGCGCGGCATAGGTTTCGGTGCTGCTGTCGGACTTGACATCCTCGGTCCTGCGGTAGTCCTCGACCTCGGTATCGCCGACCTTGCCGCCCAGGTACTGGCCGCGCACGGAGTTCTGCAGCGCATCGGCCTCGCTCTGGGTCTGGATCGCCGCCAGCACCTCGGCCTTCTCCGGGCGCACCGCATGGGCGTCAAATCGCGCTGGCGGCTCCATCGCCACCAGCGACAGCAACTGGAACAGGTGGTTCGGCACCATGTCGCGCAGGGCGCCGGTGGCGTCATAGAAGCTGCCGCGATGACCGACGCCGAGCGTCTCATCGACCGTGATCTGGACGTGATCGATGTGATTGCGATTCCAGATCGGCTCGAACATGCCGTTGGCGAAACGCAGCACCAGGATGTTCTGGACGGTTTCCTTGCCGAGGTAATGATCGATCCGGTAGATCTGATGCTCGTCGACGATCTTCAGCAGTTCACCGTTCAGCGCCTTGGCCGAGGCGAGGTCGGTTCCGAACGGCTTTTCCACCACCAGCCGCCGCCATGCGCCCTTGTCCTCGCGCAGCAGGCCGGTGCGGCCGAGTTCACGGCTGATCGGCGCAAACGCATTCGGCGGCGTCGCCAGATAGAACAGCCGGTTGCCGCCGGTCTTGCGGGCGGCTTCCAGTTTTTCAAGTTGCTCGCGCATCTTGTCGAAGGAGTCCGGCTCCTTGGGGTCGGCGGCAATGCAGGTCACGCATTCCAGCAAGCGTTTGGCGATGGCATCGTCAACGCGGCGGGTTGCAAATTGCTGCAGGCCCTTCATCAGGCTGTCGCGCATCGCATCGTTCGACATCGCCTTGCGGGCCACGCCGACGACGCAGAAATTGTCGGGCAACAGTCCGCCCGCGGCGAGGTTGTAGAGCGCAGGGACCACCAGCCGGTGCGTTAGGTCGCCGGTGGCGCCGAAGATGACGAAGCAGCAGGGATCGGGTTGCTTCCGATGGGTGGGTTGGTCTGTCACGAACGGCCGGCCTTCGGCTTGGCGGGCTGCGGCGCGCCCGAACCAGCAGACTGCTGCGGTTCCTTGTGGCCGCCGAAGCCGTGACGCATGGCGGAAAGGATCTTCTCGGCGAAGGTGTGCTGCTGGCGCGAGCGAAAGCGCGCATATAGCGCCGCGGTCAGAACTTCGGCCGGGACCGCCTCGTCGATGGCGGCGTTGACGGTCCAGCGGCCTTCGCCGGAATCCTCGACAAAGCCGGAGTAGTTGTCGAGCGTGTCGTTGCTGGCGAGCGCGGAAGCCGTGAGATCGAGCAGCCACGACGGGATCACGCTGCCGCGCCGCCACACCTCGGCGATATCGGCAATGTTGAGGTCGAACCGGTGCTCCGGCGGCAGCGCGTCGATATCGGCATTCTTCAGGATGTCGAACCCTTCGGCATAGGCCTGCATCAGTCCGTATTCGATGCCGTTGTGAACCATCTTGACGAAATGGCCGGCGCCGACGGGACCGGCATGGATATAGCCCTGCTCGATCCTGGCATCGCGCCCGTCGCGTCCTTGGGTGCGCTCGATATCGCCGATGCCCGGCGCCAAGGTCGAGAAGATCGGATCGAGGCGATCGACCACCGCCTTGTCGCCGCCGATCATCATGCAATAGCCGCGGTCGATGCCCCAGACGCCGCCCGAGGTGCCGACATCGAGATAGTGGATGCCGCGCTGTTTCAGTGCCTGGCCGCGGCGGACGTCGTCCTGCCAGAAGGTGTTGCCACCATCGATGATGACGTCGCCCTGCTGCATCAGTTTCGACAACGCCTCGATGGTCGCTTCCGTGATCTTGCCCGCCGGCAGCATCACCCAGGCAGTCCGCGGCTTTTCGAGCTTGCTGACAAAATCCTCCAGCGCGGCGGCGCCGACCGCGCCGTCGGCGCCAATGGCGGCGACGGCCTTCGGATCCTTGTCGTAAACGACACTGGTGTGGCCGTGCTTCATCAGGCGGCGGACGATGTTGCCGCCCATCCGGCCGAGGCCGATCATGCCGAGTTGCATCCGATGTTCCCTAGTTCAACGCATTCAGGATGGCGCGATCGAGCATCTTCAGTCCGGATGCGAGATCGCCCTTGAGATGGACGCGGAGCGCGCGCCGGCCGCGTTCGGTCAGCACGCCGAAATCGCCGCGGGCCTGGGCGGCCTTGATCACGCCAAAGCTCGCCTTCTGGCCGGGCACCGCGAGATCCCGGCCGTCATCGGCGGTGATCTGCAGAAACACGCCGCTGTCGGGGCCGCCCTTGTAGGCCTGCCCGGTGGAATGTAGGAAGCGCGGGCCGAATTCGGCGCAGGTAGCGACATGGCGGCGGTCGCGCACCTCGATCCGCATCTGCTGCAGGCTGTCGATATGGGCGGCGTTGCGCTCGATATAGGCGAGCAATGCCACGTAATCGTCGGCGCCGGCGCGGGCGAGATGGGCTTTCAGCCAGGAACCGAGGTCGCCGTCGGCCCCCGCCTTGCGCAAGGCCGCCGCATTGTTGTCGTCGGTATAGAGATCGACCGTGTCGGTCGAAACCACCGGCTGTTCCGCGGGCAACGACCCCGTCTTCTCGAATGCCGCGGTCAATTCCCGGGTCTTGACCTTGGCGGTCTCGACGTCGGGCTGGTTGAACGGATTGATGCCGAGCACCGCGCCCGCGACCGCAACCGCCATCTCGAAGCGGAAGAATTCCTGGCCGATATGCTCGATCGATTTCATCACAATGCGGACGACCGGGTGTCCGGCCTGTTCGAGCTCGGCGAGCCTGCCGTCATGGGCGGCATCGCCTTCGCCTTCGGTGCGGATATCGATGAAGAAGCGGTCGTTGCCATAGAGTGCCGCATCCCCCAGTGTCTCGCCATCGATCGGGATCAGCCCCTTGCCGTCCTTGCCGGTGGATTCGGCGATCAATTGTTCGGCCCAGGCGCCGAAATCAGCGATCTTGTTCGACGACAGGATCGTCACCTTGTCGCGGCCCTTGAGGCCGGCGAGGCCCATGGCGAGACCGAGTTGCACGCCCGGATTCTGCTGCGGCGGCACATCGGGCCCACAGGAACGCACCATCGCCAGCGTATGGGTCAGAAGGGTACGAAGGTCGAGGCCCGCGGCCGCACCCGGCACGAGCCCGAACGGCGACAGCACCGAGTAGCGTCCGCCAATGGTGGGATCGCCGTAAAAAATGCGGGCGAAGCCCTGCTTCTTCGCAGCTTTTTCCAGCGACGAGCCGGGATCGGTCACGGCGATGAAGCGATGGCCGGCCTTCTCCGCCCCGATCGTCTCCGACACCCGTTCGAAGAAATAGTCCTTCATCACGTTCGGTTCGGTGGTGCCGCCGGACTTGCTGGAAACGATGAACAGGGTGTCGGCGAGGTTGATCGAGGCCTGCATGGTGCGGACCTGCGCCGGATCGGTTGAGTCCAGCACATGCAGTTTCGGAAAACCGGGCTGCTTGTCGAAGGTCTGCGCCAGCACTTCCGGCCCGAGGCTCGATCCGCCCATCCCGAGCACCACCGCATCGGTAAAATGCTGTCCCTTGACGCGGTGGGCAAAATCCTCGTAGTCGGCGATGTCCGCGGTGGCGGCGCTGCTCAGCCAGCCGAGCCATTTGTTCTCGTCGTGCCCGGTCCAGACCGATTTGTCGTGTTGCCAGAGCCGGCGTATCTTGCCCGACGCCCGCCAGTCCTCGGTGCTCGCTTCCACCGCCTTGCCGAGCTTGCCGCCAAGTGCCAGTTGCTGCCGGTCGATGCCGGCGCCGAGTACCGCCGCGCGCTTGTGCGCTACCGCCCCATAAAGCTTGTCGGCGGCGTCGGCGAACAGTTTGACGCCGTCCTTGACCAGATCGGCGGTGATGGCATCGAGCGAGATGCCGGATTGGTCAAGCTCGGCCAGCACGTGCCTGGCATCCTCGACATTTTCCTCAAGGCTGTCGCGCAGCCTGCCATGGTCGCGGAAGGCGTCGAGCGTGGCCGGCGGCACGGTATTGATGGTGTTCGGACCGATCAGCTCCTCGACATAAAGCACATCGCTATAGTCCTTGTTTTTCGTGCCGGTGGAAGCCCACAGCAATCGCTGCGGCCTTGCGCCCCTGGCGGCAAGACGGTCCCAGCGTGCGCCGGAAAACAGCCGCTTGTATTCCCGATAGGCGAGCTTGGCGTTGGCGATCGCCACCTTGCCCTTCAGTGCGGCCAGCCGCTCCTTCTCGTTCGGGTCATTGGCCTTTGCGATCCGCTCATCGAGCTGCTTGTCCACCGCGCTGTCGATGCGGCTGACGAAAAAGCTTGCCACGCTCGCGACATGGGAAGGGTCACCGCCGCCCGCGACATATTTTTCCAGGCCGGAAAGATAGGCCTCGGCGACCTTGACATAGACCTTTTGCGAAAACAGCAGCGTGATGTTGATGCTGATGCCCTCGGCGATCAAATGCTGGATCGCCGGCAGGCCCTGCGGGGTCGCCGGCACCTTGATCATCAGGTTCTTGCGGCCGGCTTCCTTCCAAAGCCGCTCAGCCTCGGCAATCGAGGCCTTGGTGTCTATCGCCAGATA
>JBDTKD010000340.1:0-4563 GCA_039935515.1 Bradyrhizobium sp. | reverse complement strand
CGAAATCGGGACTGCAGTTTCGCTTCACCGACGCACCCGCCGGCGCCAACCATTATCGCGAGACCGGCACGTCGATGCCGGAGAGCACGGTGCGGCTGTGCGACGAGGCGGACGCGATCCTGCTCGGCGCCTGCGGACTGCCTTCGGTGCGCTATCCCGACAACACCGAGATCATGCCGCAGGTCGAGCTGCGTTTTCACTTCGACCTCTATGCCGGCGTGCGCCCGGCGCGGCTGATCCCCGGGGTACCGAGCCCGATCGTCGGCGCGGATCAGCGCGGCATCGATCTGATCGTGATCCGGGAATCCACCGAGGGCCTGTTCGCGTCGATGGGGAAGGGCGTCGTCACCGACAGCGAGGCGCGCGAGACGCTGGTCATTACGCGCAGGACGTCGGAGCGGCTGTTTGAATTCTCGTTCCGGCTGGCCGAACGGCGCAAGGCGCGAGGCCGGCCGGGCGCGCTGACCTGCGTCGACAAGGCCAACGTGTTCAAGGCATTCGCGTTCTTCCGCGAGATGTTCGACCAGGCGGCGGCACGGCATCCCGGCGTCAAGGCTGACCGGCTCTATGTCGACGCCTGCTCCGCGCTTCTGGTCAAGCGTCCCTGGGATTTCGACGTCTTGGTGATGGAGAACATGTTCGGCGATATTCTCTCGGACATGACGGCCGGGCTGATCGGCGGCATGGGCATGGCGCCGTCGGCCGACATCGGCGACCGCCACGCCGTGTTTCAGCCTTGCCATGGCACCGCACCCGACATCATGGGGCAGGGCAAGGCCAATCCGACCGGCATGATCCTGTCTGCGGCGATGATGCTGGACTGGCTTGCCGAAAGGCACGGCCTTGAGGCCGCCGCCGAAGCCGGCGAGCGCATCGAGCGCGCGGTCGACAAGGTCTATGCCGATGGCATCAGGCCGATGGAGTTCGGCGGATCGAACGGCACCGACGATATCGCCAGGGCGGTGCTCGCGGCGCTGTAGGTGGGTCGCCCCCGTTTGCGAGAACCACGGCGGGGGCGTTGCTCCGCAATATCCTCGCTCACCTTCGTCGTCTCACGAAGGCTGGGATCGTTGGCGTAGCATCGTTCCGAACAGGTGATCCCAAAGGGTGGTGCTGACGCCGAAGTTTCGTGTCGCACATCGATGATGTTGCCGGTGGTGCTCCAGGAGCCCCGGCGGCAAGCTTTCCGCGCTGTGGTGCGCGCAATGATGCACGAACAGATACCAGCTATAGGCGACCAGCGCGCCCGCCAGGAAGGCGCCGCCGGCGATCAGATAGACCAGCGCGAAACAGAGCCATATCTGCCAAAAAATTGTGAGGACCGGGGCGTCCGGGTGGGCGTGATGAAGGCCGTGTTGGGTTGGTATGAGATCATGCAGCACAAAGCGATGAACCAGATATTCGGCAAGGGTCCATGCAACGATGCCGGCTGCGAACAGCGCGGCGTCGCCGCTCATTCTCAGATGCGAAGTCACCAGCAGGACGATGGCGAGTAAGGATCCTACCAGTATCTCGCCAAGATAGAACGCAGCAGTCATGAACCTCACCTTACGCTTCGCTTGAACCTTTCGCGCCACGACTTCATCCAACGGAAGCGCCGGTTCGGCTGTCATCGTCCCTGGAACCGCGGCTTGCGTTTCTCCATGAAGGCGTGGCGGCCCTCGCGGAAATCCTCCGAGTCCATGCAGGCGGTGCCGATCTGCCTGATCGCGTTCATGTCGCGGTCGCCGGGATCCTTCAGGACCTGCGCGATGGTGATCTTGGCGGCCTGGACCGCCAGCGGCGCGTTGTCGGAAATGGTGCGGGCGATGTCCAGCGTCGCATTCCACAATTCGGCATCGGGAACCACGCGGTCCACCAGCCCGATCCGCCCGGCTTCCGCGGAATCGATCCGCATGCCCGTATACATCAACAGCCTCGCCCAGGACGGCCCGACCAGCGAGACCAGATGCTTGAGGCCGTCATAACCATAGGCGATGCCGAGCTTGGCGGCCGGGATGCCGAACTGGCTGTCTTCGGCGGCGATGCGGATGTCGGCCAGCATCGCCACCTGCATGCCGCCGCCGAGGCAGAAGCCGCGGATGCAGGCGATGGTCGGTTTGGGATAATCGGCCAGCAGCGCGCGCTGCGCGGCGCTCCGCCGGGAATATTCCTCCGAGGCGGCCGCATTGTGGCGGGTCTTCTCGAACTGGCTGATATCGGCGCCCGAGACGAACGCCTTGTCGCCGGCGCCGACCAGAATCACGACACGCACATCGGGATGGTCGCGCAATTCGGTCAAGGCGAGACCGAGGCCTTCCCACATGTCGAGCGACATCGCGTTGCGCTTGTCGGGATTGTTGAAGGTTACAATGCCGACGCCGTCGGCGACAGCCTGCAGGATCCTGCCGTCGGCAAAGGATTTCTCGGTCCTGTTGGGAACATCTAGCATCGGCGGAGCTTCCGGATGGGCGATGGCAGTCTATATCGTCGTTTCGAGGGGCGATAGCGACGATGCAATCCAGATTGCCCGTGTGGCGGCCGGGATTGCTTCGCGGAGCCTGTCATAGGGCGCGCATTCGCGCGACCGGTTGACTCGAAATGACGTGGCACGGGCCGCGCGACTCATTGACTCGCAACAACGGATGGATTGGACTTTGGTGGCCCTTGCCATGTCGCGGCAGCGGCTAAGTCCAGCGGTTCGCGCCGATCAGACAATAATAGCGGTCCCCAGGGAGAAGCCATGCTGTTGACGCGTCGTGAGGCGCTTGCCGGATGTGGTGGCGGACTGGCGTTGCTGGCCGGATTGCCGGCCTCGGCCGAAGCAGCCTATCCCAACCGACCCATCAAGATGATCGTGCCCTATCCTGCGGGCGGCACGACCGATTTTCTCGGCCGGCTGGTCGCCGACCAGTTGCAGACCGGAATGGGTGCGACGGTCGTGGTCGAGAACAGGCCGGGGGCCGGGACGACAATCGGGGCGGAGCAGGTGGCCAGGGCGGAGCCGGATGGCTATACGCTCTTGATGGCGACCTCGACCACGCTCGCCATTAACAAGACCCTTTACAAGAATCTGCGATACGATCCGGTAAAGGATTTTACACCGATCGCGCTGGTCGCCGGCGTGCCGTTCGCGCTGATTGTCAACCCGTCGATTCCGGCCAAAACGCTGTCCGAATTCATCGCCTATGCCAAATCCACACCGGGACTGGCCTATGGCTCGGCCGGCAATGGCAGCCCGCAGCATCTCGGCGCCGAGATGCTGAAGGCCGCTGCGGGGATCGACATCCGCCACGTCGCCTACCGCGGCAGCGTGCCGGCGATGCTCGACGTGATCGCAGGGCATATTCCCTTCATGGTGATGGACCTGCAGCCGGCGCTGCCGCAGATGCGCGACGGCAAGATCAGGGTTCTCGGCGTCACCACGCCGAAGCGGGTCGCCGCCGCGCCGGACATTCCGACGCTCGCCGAAAGCGGCCTCGCCGGGTTTGAGCTGGTGGCATGGCAGGGCGTGGTTGGCCCTGCGGGCTTGCCGCGGACGATCGTCGACCAACTGGCCGCCCAGATCGAGAAGCTGGTGGCTGATCCTGCGACCGACCAGAAGCTGAGCATGATTGCGCTGGAGCCGCTGCCCGGCTCCACGCCGGATCACTTCGCAGCTTACGTAAAGACCGAGGTTGATCGCTGGGCTGCGATCGTCAAGAATTCGGGCGCCGAGCTCGAATGACGCAAAACCCGTGTTTGTCGTGAAGTTCTATTCGCAAAGGCGCAATTCATGCTCGGCCTGACCTGGTCTGATGTGCTGATCGTCGGCGCGGGACCGGTCGGGCTCACGCTCGCAATCGATCTGGCGTGGCGCGGTGTAGGCGTCACCATGGTGGAGACGCGCGCCCGTGCCGAGGCGCCGGAACCGAAATGCAACCATGTCGCCGCCCGCACCATGGAGATCTTCCGGCGGCTCGGCCTTGCGGAAAAGGTCCGCAATGCCGGGTTGCCTGCGGATTATCCGCACGACATCAGCTACCGCACCGCTTTCACCGGTGCGGAACTGACGCGCATCCCGATTCCCTGTCGCCGCGACCGCTTTACGGTGAAGGATGGTCCGGACTGCAACTGGCCGACACCGGAGCCGCCGCACCGCATCAACCAGATCTTTCTCGAACCGATCCTGTTCGAGCACGCCGCCGCACACCCGCGCATCCGCATCGTCAACCGGACCTCGGTCGAGCAGGTCGTGGTCGAGGATCACTCCGCGACCGTCGGCGTTCGCGATCTCGACACCGGCAGCATCGCGCGGCTGAGCTGCCGCTATCTGATCGGCTGCGACGGCGCGCGCTCGGTGGTCCGCAAGGCGATCGGGACCGAGCTCACCGGCGATGCCATCGTCCAGCGCGTGCAGTCGACCTATATCCGCGCGCCCGGGCTGATCGATCTTCAGCAACATGCCAATGCCTGGGGCACCGGCGCGATCAACCCGCGGCGCTCCGGCATGGTGTATGCGATCGACGGCCGCGAGCGCTGGCTGGTCCATAACTACATGAAGCCCGGCGAGGGCGATTTCGACTCGGTGGATCGCGACGCCTG
>JBDTKD010000339.1:0-4797 GCA_039935515.1 Bradyrhizobium sp. | reverse complement strand
CACGATGATGGCGCGGACATTGTCGTCGCGGTCGGCCTGGTCGAAGGCGTCGATCATTTCCTTCTGCATGGTGGCGTTGAACGCGTTGAGCTTGTCGGGCCGGTTCAAGGTGATGGTCAGGACCTGCTCGGCGACCTCGTATTTGATCGTCTCATACGCCATGGGTGTTTCCTCCTTTGATTTTTTCTCGACTATAGCTCGTCATTCCGGGGCGACGCGCAAGCGTCGAGCCCGGAATCCATAACCACCGTCGGGAGTATGGATTCCGGGCCTGCGCCAAGAGGCGCATCCCGGAATGACGAATTACTTCGGCGGCTTCGGCCACGGCTTCTGCGGGCCGCGCAGGCCTTCGAAGGTCTTGGCCATCGTGAGCACGCCGAGATCGTCAAAGCGGCGGCCGATGATCTGCACGCCGATCGGAAAACCGTTTCTGTCGAAGCCGCCATTGATCGAGGCCGCCGGATTCTCCGACATGTTCCAGGGCACGGTGTAGCAGATATGCTCGAACGGCCGGTCGGGATCGTTGAGCGGGGCGGCGAATTCGGCCGCGAAATTCACCACCGGCGACACCGGCGAAATCACGTAGTCGAGATCGCAGAACAGCCTGGCCGCCGCGGCCCGGATCGCCATGGTGGCGTTAAAGCCCCTGACCACCTCGACGCCGGACAATTTCGCCCCGGCTTCGGCCCATCGGTGGATATAGGGCAGCGCCTTGCTCCGCTCGCTTTCGCTGAGCTTGGCCAGATCGTCCCACATCCGTGCACGCCAGAAATGGTCGAGACCATCGAGCATCTCGCGCGTCAGCACGCTGTCGACTTCGGTGACGACCGCGCCGGCGGCTTCAAACGCCTTCGCGGCCTTGACCGCGACCTCGCGCACCGCCGGCTCCAGCGGCTGGCCAACGCCGAGGTCGAGCATCAGGCCGAGGCGGAGCTTGCGCGGCGATTTTTCGTGCGCCTTCCAGTTGATGTCATTCGGCGGCAGGCTCATGCCGTCGCGGCGATCGGGCCTCGACAGCACACCCATCATCAAGGCGGCATCATCAACATTGCGGGTCATCGGGCCGGCGACGCGGCCGACATAGGGCGGATCGATCGGAACCCGTCCGAGGCTCGGCTTCAACGCAACGAGGCCACACCAGCACGCCGGCAGCCGCACCGAGCCGCCAATATCGGTGCCGAGATGCAGCGGGCCGTAACCGGCAGCACAAGCGGCGCCGGCTCCGGCACTCGAACCGCCCGGATTCTTGCTGAGATCCCAGGGATTGCGGGTGAGCGGATGGAAGCTCGACAGGCCCGACGACAGCATGCCGTAATCCGGCATCGTGGTCTTGGAAAAGATCACCGCGCCGGCCTCGCGCAGCCGCGCCGCGGGCGGCGCATCGGCCGGCGCCGGGACCAGCTTCATGGCGGCGGTACCCAGCGGCACCGGCACGCCCCTGGTCGCGATGTTGTCCTTGATCGTGACCGGCACGCCGTCCAGCGAACCGGACGGGCTGCCGTTCTGCCAGCGCTCGGTCGATGCCCTGGCGGCGGCGCGCGCGCCTTCCGGATCGAACGCGTACAGCGCCTTGATGTGCGGTTCCCACACCGCGATATGCGCCAGTACATCCTCCAGCACTTCGGACGCTGAGAATTGTTTGCTGCGATACCCTGCGAGCAGGTCGACGGCGCTGAGATCGTGCAGCGACGTGACGGCCTCTTTCGTTGCCTTGTTATGCATGGGCACCTACCGGGAGCCTGGTTTCGATGATGCGTGCGAACATACTGGCGCCGATCGGCAGGATCTTGTCGTCAAGGATGTAGCCGGGATTGTGCACCGGCACCGAGCCGTCATGGCCGACCCAGAAATAGGCGCCGGGCACCGTCTGCATCATGTCGGCGAAATCCTCGCTGCCCATCTTGGGCTGGGTCCGCGTGATGACCTTGGCCGGTTCGACCACGGTGCGCGCGACCTCGGCGACCACCTTCGACTGTTCTTCCTGGTTCACCAGCACGCTGAAGGTGTCGCGGATATCGGCTGTGATCTCGACCTGGAAGGCGCTGGCGATGCCGGTGCAGATCGCGCGCATCCGCTCGCGGATCAGCGCGCGCACCTCGTCGGAAAAGGCGCGAACGGTGCCGCACAATTTCGCTTCGCCCGGAATGACGTTGTAGGCGGAGCCGGCGTGAATCTGCGTGATCGACAGCACCGCCGCCTTGAGCGGATCGACGTTGCGGCTGACGATGGTCTGCAGAGCCTGTCCGAGCGTCATCGCGATCACGACCGCATCCTTTGACCGTTCCGGCATGGCGCCGTGCGCGCCGTAGCCCTGGATGGTGATGTCGAAGAAGTCGGCGCCGGCCATCGCCGGTCCGGGCAGGATCGCAACCTCGCCATGGTTCAAATCGGGGGCGTTGTGCAGCCCGTAGACCTCGTCACAGGGAAATTTCGCAAACAGGCCGTCCTTGATCATGGCGCGCGCGCCGCCAAGACCTTCCTCGGCCGGCTGGAAGATGAAATGCACCGTGCCGTCGAAATTGCGGGTCTCGGCGAGGTAGCGCGCGGTGCCGAGCAGCATGGTGGTATGGCCGTCATGGCCGCAGCCATGGAAACGGCCGGGGATTGTCGAACGCCATTTCAGGTTGGTATTTTCCTCCATCGGCAGCGCGTCCATGTCGGCACGCAGGCCGATGCGCTTGCCGCCACTGCCTTTGCCCTTGAGCACACCGACGACGCCGGTGCCGCCGAGCCCGCGATGCACCTCGATGCCCCATTGCGCCAGCTTGTCGGCGACGATGCCCGAGGTGCGTACTTCCTGAAAGCCGATTTCGGGATGGGCGTGCAGATCCCTGCGGATCGCGGTGAGTTCGTCGGCAAAGCCTTCGATGCGGTCGATATTGGGCATGTCTGTTATCCGATGGCGGGGGAGGGTGAACGTGATGTGACGGGTGGCGTGAAGGCGGGGCCGTTCGGCCTGATACGAATGCCCGGACGCAAGCGCGTCCACGGCAATGCGGCGGTATCGGCAGGCATCGCGCCGGGCGCGGCGCAGATCAAGAGCCTTTCGGCGATCGGTTCGAAATCGGCGCGGAAATGCACCGAGCTCTTGTTGACCAGGATGGCCTGCTCGGTCGGCTCGATGCCGACGTAGCGATACATCGACTGGTCCGCGAGCTGCGCCTTGTGCGAGCTCACGACCACGCGGACACCGCCGATCCGCAGCGCCGCCGAGGATCCCATGTCCATGTCGCGGCCGCCATAATACGGGCCGGGCGCGATGAATTTCCCGTCCGATAGTTTCTCGACGACGAAGCTCTCTTGGTACGGCGCATCTCCCGGTATGCCTGACTTGCCGCCAAGCGCGAGGGTGACGGTAGCGCCAGTGCCGGCGGCATGGGCGGCCATGGCCGATTGCGGATCGCAAATCACGCCGATGGCGGCGCGCCTCGCGTTGTGGCGCACCAGCGCGCGCAGCATGCCGGTGGTGTCGGAATCGCCGCCGGCGCCGGGATTGTCCTGGGTGTCGGCGATCACGATGGGCTTGCGCGCGCGGGTTGCGAGTTCCATGGCGTAGCGCACGCCGTCATCGGGCGAATAGATGCGACCGTCAAAGTCGCTCTCATGGTCGATGATGAGCCTTGTCATGGCATCCGCCGCGGCGTCGGCATCGGCCTGGGTCCGGCCATAGGCGAACACGCTCGGCCCGCAATCGGGAAAATCTGCCGCCGGAAAGCCCGGGGCAAAGGACAGCGTCGGCACCGCAGCGCTCTGCAGCGCCGCCAGCTGACGGTAGATGCCGCTGGCCGGTTGATCGTTGGTGCATTGCCAGCTGATCGGAATCAGGAACGGCAGCTGCCGGAACGCCTTTGCCAGGGGCCGCCGGGTGCGCAGCAGCAGCGCGAGATGTTTCGCCGCGGCGCGGCCGGTGTCGGCCATGTCGACGTGCGGATAGGTACGGTAGGCGATCAGCGCGTCGGCATGCTCCACCATTTGCGGCGTGACGTTGGCGTGAAGATCGAGGCTGATCACCAGCGGCAGCTCCGCGCCGATCGCCTTGCGCACGCGCGCGAGAATTTCACCTTCGCCGTCGTCGAGATGCTCGGTCACCATGGCGCCGTGCAGGTCGAGATAGACCGCGTCAAGCCGTCCCGCCGCCGCGATGCCGTCGACCATCGCCCTGACGACGCGCTCGAACGCGTCTTCGGTCACATGCGCCGAGGGGCTCGCGGCGCATGTGATCGTCGGCACCAACTCCCAGCCATGGGCTTCCGCCTGTCCGACAAAGCCGGCCAGCCCGACATTGATGTCGCGCATGGTCTTGAGCACAGCGGCGCCTTGCGCCATTGCAGGCCAGCCGCCGCCATGCACGAAGTCGTCATAGGTCGCCTTCGTCGGTGCGAAGGTGTTGGTCTCGTGCAGGAAGCCGCCAACGGCGATCCGGGTCATCAAGTCTGTCTCTACCAATATTCCGCGCGCTTGACGTTAGACTCGTCATTGCGAGGAGCGCAAGCGACGAAGCAATCCAAACTGCTTGCGGTGTGGTTGTGGTCTGGATTGCTTCGCTTCGCTCGCAATGACGGTGGCAGTGCTCTACTGAGCGGCATGAACAGCTGCCACCGGTCGGAAGTTGGCGAAATCCCACTCCCGTCCGGGGGCGGCGTCAAGCAGCGCCCGGGTATAGGCAACTTGCGGATTTGTCAGGACTTGCGCGGCGGGGCCCTGCTCGACGATGCGGCCGTTCTGCATCACCGCGACATCGTCGCAGATTTGCGCGGCGACACGCAGATCATGGGTGATGAACAACAGCGCGATGCC
>JBDTKD010000338.1:0-12763 GCA_039935515.1 Bradyrhizobium sp. | reverse complement strand
TGGTGTTGAGCGGCAGCTTGCCGCCAGGCCGGGTGTTGCCGTCGGCGATGAACTTGCCGGTCTCTTCATGTGCCATGAAGCCGAGATCGCCGAGGCCGTAGAGCGGCAGATGCGCGAACGCATCATAGATCATCACATGGTCGACGTCGCTGTGCGCGATACCGGCCTCCTTGAAGGCGAGGGGGCCGGCGACCTTGAAGGCGCGCGAACTGTCAAAGGTCTGCATCTGGCTGACCATCGGCGTTTCCACGCTCTCGCCGGTGCCGAGAATATAGACCGGTTTTCTCGGGAAATCCCGGGCGCGGTCGGCCGATGTCAGGATCAGCGCACCGCCGCCGTCGGTGACGAGGCAGCATTGCAGGATACGGAACGGATAGGCGATCATCCGCGAATTCAGCACATCCTCAACGGTGATCGGAACCTTCATGGTGGCGCGCGGATTCTTCGCGGCCCATTCGCGCTGCACCACCGCGACCATCGCGATCTGTTCGTGGGTGATGCCATGGGTCTTCATGTAGCGCAGCACCGGAATCGGAAACATGCTGGCGGGCGTCGTCACCCCGTAAGGCAGCTCGAACTGGCCGTTGAGGCTGTCGGGGCCGGTCAAGCGCGGGGTTCGCCCGATATTGGATTTGCCGCTCTCGGCGTGGGTGATCAACACGGTCTTGCAGAGACCGGCCTCGATCGCGGCGGCGGCGTGACGGACATGCAGCATGAAGGAACAGCCGCCGACCGAAGTGCCGTCGACCCAGGTCGGCGTGATGCCGAGATAATGCGCGATCTGCTGCGGGGTTTCGACCGCGGTGGCGAAACCGTCGATGTCGGACAGTTTCAATCCGGCGTCGGCAATGGCGTTCAGTGCCGCATCCGCATGCAATTGAATTTGAGACATGTTGGGGATAACGCCGAGTTCGGTGGTCTCGGCCGCGCCAACCACGGCAACCTGGTTTCTGCGCATGGGGTCAGCCCTTCGCCGGACGAAACAGGGGAAGGGTGACCTTGTCGTCGAGCTTCTCGAACGCGACTTCCAGCCTCATGTCGAGTTCGAGCGCCTCCGGGGTCTGCGGGCAGTCGACGATATTGCTCATCATGCGTGGGCCCTCGTCCAGTTCGACGACGGCGATGGCATAAGGCGGCGTGAAGCCGGGGGCGGGGCGGTGATGGATGACGTAGCTGTAGAGCTTGCCCTTGCCGCTTGCCTTGAACACGCTGACCTTGCGCGACGCACAGGCCGGGCAGAACGGACGCGGCGGGAAATAGACATTGGCACAGGCGTCGCAGCGCTGCAGCCGCAGTTCGCCTTGCTGGGTGCCATCCCAGAAATGCTGGGTCTCCGGTGTCGGTTTCGGTCGCGCGCGCGCTGGCTCGGCCATGTGACGAATTCCTCCTTGCGGCGGGTCGAAGTCGGGTCGCCGGTTCGGAACTTGATGCGACATTGGACTGCCCGCCGTCAACGGTCCAGCGGAGTTGCCGCATGCCGCCTATTCCGGCCCGCGCACAACGGACCAGTCCGGAAAGCTTGTATCGCCACGATGCCCCGCGCTATTGTCGGTCGGAACGAAGAAAATCGGAGGATTTCATGTTGAAAATAACGGGTGCGGTGCTGGTGGCTGGTTTGACGCTGGCCGCGCCGGCGATGGCGGCGGACGCGCCGGCGGAAATCAAGATCGGCACGCTGTATGCGTCATCGGGACGTTTTGCGTCGATTTCGATGCCGGTATTCAGTGCGCTCAAACTGTGGGCCGATCAGAAAAACGCCGATGGCGGCGTCTATGTGAAGGCATTCGACAAGAAGATTCCCGTCAAGCTCGTAGCCTACGACGACCAGAGCAACACCGCGACCGCATCGACGCTCTATAACCAGCTTGTCACGCAGGACAAGGTCGATCTTCTGGTCGCGGATTCCGGATCGGTGCTGACGGCGCCGGCGGTGGCGATCGCCCGTGACCGCAAGATGTTCCTGTTCGACCAGACCGGAACGGGCGCCAGCTTCTTTTCCAAGGACAATCCCTATATCGCGCTGATGGCGGATCCGGTCTCGACCGTTTGGCCGAAGCCGGTCGCGGACTTCGTCTCCCACGACGGCCCGGGGCTCGGGATCAAGAAGATCGCGATCCTCTATTCGACCAACGAATTCACCAGCACCCAGGCCAATGCGTTCCGTAAGTTCGTCAAGGATTCCGGCGCGCCGATCGAGATCGTCTACGATCAGGGCATCCCGACCGAGACCACCAACTACACCGTCATCATCAACAATATCAGCAATACGCAGCCGGACGCGGTCTTTCATTTCGGCTACGCCCCGAACGACATCGCCTTTTTGCGCAACGTGCAGGATGTCGGCACCAAGTTCAAAATGTTGTTCTGCATCTATCCGGGCCTCGAAACCGAGCTGTTGGAAAAGAACGTCGGCGTCAAGGGTCTTGAGCACGTCTTCACCTACGTGCCGCCCTCGGAACTGGACTATCCGGTCAATTTCGGCATGAACATGAAGGACTATAAGGCGGCCTGGGACAAGAAATATTCCGACGGCAAGATCGAGTTCGGTTTCAATGCCGTTGCCGGATACACCACCGGGCTCGTGCTGGAGAAAACCCTTTCGGTTGCGACCAGCCTTGACCAGATGGAGTTGCGCCGCGCGGTGTTCAGTCTCAACGGGCAGCTCAAGACGCTCGATGGCACCTTCGCGCTGGACGAGACGGGCGGTCAGATCGGCGAGTTGACGCCGCTCGGTCAGCTCGAACTCGACGAGCACGGCCACCTCAAGTTCGTCTCGATCTATCCGCACGAAACCGCCACCGGCAAGCCGGTCTATCCGCGTCCATGAGGCGGCTGCAGATCACGAACCCGACGCCGGGAGGCGCGCCCGGATGCTAGTCTATGCGCTGGTCGCCGGCGTTCTGTTCGGTCTGTATTTCAGCCTGGTCGGGATCGGCCTCAACCTCGTGTTCGGCGTCATGCGCATCGTCAATCTCGCGCATGGCGATTTTCTGATGCTGGGGGCCTTTGTCGCCTTCGGCGTCGTTACCCTGGCCGGCATCGATCCCCTGTTCGCGGTGCCGCTGGCATTCGTGATCTTCCTGGTCGCGGGCCTGCTGCTCTATTGGGTGCTGGTGCCGCGGCTGCAGGGTTCGGTCAACCCGGAGATGCTCTCGATCATCCTGTTCTTCGGGCTATCGCAGGTGCTTGAGGCGGTGACGACGATCTTTTTCGGCACCAGCGAGCGCTCGATCCCGAGCCGGGCGCTCGGCACCGTGTTCTCAACTATCAAGGTCAGGCTGTTCGGCGGCAAGCCCGACAGCGGCGGCCCGATCCATATCTTCGGCCAGAATTTTCCGGCCTCCTGGGTAATCGCGGCCGCCACCAGCCTGATCGCGATCGCCTGCGTTTACGTCTATCTGTACCGCACGCGCCTCGGCACCCTGACCCGCGCGGTGATGTCGCGGCGCGACGAGGCATTGGCGACCGGCATCGACGTCGATCGGGTTTCCGCCGCCGCGTTCGGCATCGGTCTGGGCCTTGCCGCGGTGGCCGGCGTGTTCGCGCCCTTCATGTTCGGATCGGTGACGCCGGCGTTCGGCGCCGATGCGACCGTCACCTCATTTGCCATCGTGGTGCTGGGATCGCTCGGCAACCCGCTCGGGACTGCACTCGGAGGCGTGGTTTACGGCGTCTGCTACATGCTGGTGCAGACCTATCTCAGCTCTTGGGCGGACCTCTTGCCCTACGTGCTGCTGATCTTCATCCTGCTGCTGCGCCCGAGCGGTCTGCTCGGAAGGCGGGTGCGCGTTGCCTAGCTCGCTCAGACATGTGCTGTTCATCATCGTTCCGCTGATCGCGATCCTGGCGGTGCTGCCGGGCATCTACCAGAACCATTTGCTGCTGTTCAATTTCGTCATCTTCCTGGTGCTGGCCCAGGGGGTGAACATCATCTACGGATTCACTGGCTATCTGCCGTTCGGCTATGTCGGTTTCTTCGGCGCCGGCGCCTACGGATTTGCGATCCTGGTGATGCAGTACCAGGCGCCGGCGGTGCTCGCCGTGGTGGCTGCCGGACTGGTCGGGGTTGCGTTGGGACTGCTGCTGACGCCGCTGCTGCGGCTGTCCGGCGCCTATTTCGCCATCGCCAATCTCGCCGCGTCGCTGGCGGTGCTTCACTTCGTCGCCAACCCCGCACTCGAGAACATCACGCGCGGGCCATATGGCGTTTCGCTCACCGGCACTTTCAATCCGACACTCGCCTATGCGGCGGCGCTGGTGGTGCTGGCGCTGACACTGGGCGCGGTGGTGTTCCTGAAGAATTCGCGGTTTGGCCTCGCCTTGCAGGCGGTGCGCGAGGACGCGGTCAGCGCCTCGATGGCCGGCGTCGACGTGGTGCGGATGCGGGTGATCGCGTGGCTGGCCTCCGCGCTGGTCGCAGGTCTCGCCGGCGGCGTCTATGCCTGGTATGTCTCGGTATTCTATCCCGACAACGTGTTCAGCGGCGATTTCAGCATCTTCGCGATCGTGTTCGCGCTGTTCGGCGGCGTCGCCACCATCAGCGGCCCGATTGTCGGCGTCATCATCCTCTATGGCATCTACAATCTGATCGGACTAACCACGCCGCACTATTTCCAGTTGATCTATGGGCTGTTGATCATGGGACTGGTGCTTTTTCTCCCCGCAGGCCTGGTGTCGCTGGCAACCCGAAGGGGGTGGCATGTTCCCTGACAGCAGGCCCATCCTCGAGGTGTCCAAGGTTGTAAAACGCTTCGGCGGCTTTTATGCGCTGGACGGCTTGAGCTTCCATGTCGCGCCGGGGGAAATTCTCGGACTGGTCGGGCCGAACGGCTCCGGCAAGACCACCGCGATCAATGTGATCTCGGGTCTCTATGCGCCCGACGGTGGCGAGGTCTTGCTGGACGGCGGCTCGATCGGCGGGATGGCCTCGCACCGGCTGGTCCATCGCGGCATCAACCGGACGTTCCAGGTGCCGAAGCCGTTTCTGTCGCTCACCGTGCGCCAGAACATCGAGGTTGCGCTGGCCTATGGCCGTGCCGCGGTGGCGCCGCCTGCCATGGCGGCGCTGCTCGAGGAATACCGCCTCGCCGAGGTCGCCGACCGGCCGGCCGCCGATCTCAACAATGCGCAGCAGAAGATGCTGGACCTGGTGCGCGCGCTCGCCACCGGTCCGCGGCTGCTGCTGCTGGACGAACTCGCCGCCGGGCTCAATCCGGCGGAACTCGACTGGATCGCCGAACGGATCAAGGCGCAGGCGCAGGCCGGAATCGCGATCATCGTCGTCGAACATCTGATGGGCTTTATCGAGCACATCACCGATCGCGTCATCGTCTTGAACGCCGGCAAGGAGATCTTCGAAGGCAAGCTCGCGGTCGCGGTTAAGGTCCCGCAGGTGATCGAAGTTTTCCTCGGAGGCGAGCATGCCGCCTGACGCAGCGCCGCTGATGAAGGCCACCGGAATCGATGCCGGTTATGGCACGATGCAGGTGCTTTGGGGGGTCGATCTCGACGTCCGCGCCGGCGAAACCGTGCTGCTGCTTGGTGCCAACGGCGCGGGCAAGACCACCTTTCTCAAATCGCTGGTCGGCCTGATCGACGCGTGGCATGGCCGCTTCGATCTCGCCGGCGAGGATGTGACGCGGATGCGCTCCAGCGACCGCATGCGGCTCGGCATGACCTACATGTCCGAACTTGCGGTGTTTCCCGATCTGTCGATCGAGGAAAACATCCGGGTCGGTGCGCAGGCGCTCGGCCATGCCGATCCCGCCGCCCGGGTCGAGGAACTCTACCGCATCTTTCCGGTGCTGCGCGACAAGCGCCGCGCGCCGGCTTCCAGTCTTTCCGGCGGCCAGCGCAAGATGCTGGGCATCGCCAAGGCGCTCGCCGCCGAGCCGCGGCTGCTGGTGATGGACGAGCCCTCGGCCGGCCTGTCGCCGCTGTTCGTCAAGGAGGTCATCCGCATCCTCAGCGATCTGCGCGGGCACGGCCTGGCGCTCTTGATCGCCGAGCAGAATATCGGCTTTCTCGAAGTGGCGACGCGGGTCTTCGTGCTGGAAGGCGGGCGCATCCGGTTTTCCGGCACCGTCGCCGAGATGACCGACAACGAAGCGTTGCGGCGCGCCTATTTCGGACTGAAATGATGCGGACCATTCGCGGTCTCTACCCGGGGCCGACCTTGACGGAGAAATTTGATGCCAAACGTTCCGACGCTTGCTTCGCTGGCTGCCGATCTCGCCGATGGACGCACCAGCGCCCGCAGGCTGGTCGAGGAGTGCCTTGGCAAGATCGCTGATGAGGCAGGCGAGGGCATCCGGACGTTCATTCATGTCGACAGGGATTCCGCCATCGCGGCGGCGGACGCGATGGACCGCCTGCGCAAGGCGAATGCCGCGCCGTCGGCCTATGCCGGCATTCCCGTCTCGATCAAGGATCTGTTCGATATCAGGGGCCAGGTGACCCGCGCCGGGTCGCGCGCGCTGGATGATTCCGCGCCGGCGGAAGCCGATGCGACGGTGGTGGCGCGGCTGCGGCGCGCCGGTTTAGTCGTCATCGGCCGTACCAACATGACCGAGTTCGCCTATTCCGGGATCGGCATCAATCCGCATTACGGCACGCCGAAGGGCACATGGCAGCGCAGCGTGGGCCATGTTCCCGGTGGTTCCTCCTCGGGCGCGGCGGTGTCGGTCGCCGATGGCATGGCGCATGGCGCTCTCGGCACCGATACGGGCGGCTCCTGCCGGATTCCGGCCGCCTTTAACGGCATCGTCGGCTTCAAGCCGACCCAGCGGCGGATCCCGCTCGACGGCGGCGTGCCGCTGTCGTTCACGCTCGACAGTTTCGGACCGCTGGCGCGCACCGTCGGATGCTGCGCCGTGCTCGACGCCGTGCTGGCCGACGAAAGCTTCGTCCCGCTGCAGCCGCGCCCGATCAAGGGGATGCGTCTTGCGGTGCCGACCACGATGGTGCTCGACGAACTGGACGATGCGGTGGCGCGGACCTTCGAGCGCGCGCTGGAGGCGCTATCGCGCGCCGGCGCACTGATCGAACGGATCGCGGTGCCGGAATTCCTTGACGCGGGCGTCATGAACGCCAAGGGCGGTTTCTCTGCCGCCGAAAGCTACGCCTGGCACCGCTATCTGATCGCGAGCAAGGGCGATGTCTATGATCCCCGCGTGTCGGCACGCATCCTTCGCGGAGAAGGCATCAGCGCGGCCGACTATGTCGATCTGCTGGGCGCACGCCGGTCGCTGATCGCGCGAACGGAGAAACGTATCGCACCCCATGACGCGCTGATCCTGCCGACCACCGCCAATACGCCGCCGCGCATCGCCGATCTCGCCGACGACAAGGCATTCACCGCGGCGAATTTTCGGGCGTTGCGCAATTGCACCTTGATCAACATGATCGACGGCTGCGCGATCTCGCTGCCGGCGCAGCGCGAAGGCGAGGTGCCGGTGGGCCTGATGCTCGCGGCGTCGGGCGGCTCCGATCGCCGCATCTTTGAGCTCGCCGTCGGAATCGAGGCCGCGATCCGGCCGCGCGTGCAATGACGTGGTGGAAGACAAGCCTTGCCGGAAATCGGGTGGAATAGATCCCGAATTTGCGAAATAACGTCCGTCATTCCGGGATGCGCCGCTTGGCGCATGCCCGGAATGACGACACCCGTAGCCCGGATGCAGCGAAGCGAAATCCGGGGCCGTCCATCCGCATCGCGATCCCCGGATTGGGCTGCGCTCCATCCGGGCTACGACTCTGCGAGAATCATCGCCATGAGGCCGAACGCAAACAGCATCATCCGGTCCGCGCCACCCTCCGACATCGCCGCGCGCGTCGACGCCGTCGACTGGACGCAGGCGAGGACCGATCTCGACGCGCGGGGCTGCGCGGTTCTGAACAACCTGCTCACGCCGGATCAATGCCGGGAGCTGGCGGCCCTCTATCCTGACGACACATGCTTTCGCAGCCGCATCGTGATGGGACGCCACGGCTTCGGGCGCGGCGAGTACAAATATTTTTGCTATCCGCTGCCGGATGTGATCGCGCAATTGCGGCCGATGCTTTATGCGCGGCTGTATCAGGTGGCCAACCGCTGGAACGAGGCGATGGGGATCGATATCCGCTATCCGCCGGCTCACCAGGCCTTCCTCGAACGCTGCCATACCGCCGGCCAGACCCGGCCGACCCCGCTGCTGCTGCAATATGGCGCCGACGACTACAACTGCCTGCATCAGGACCTCTATGGCGAACACGTGTTCCCGCTGCAGGTCGCGATCCTGCTGTCCGAGCCGGGACGGGATTTTACCGGCGGCGAGTTCGTGCTGACCGAGCAGCGGCCGCGGATGCAGTCGCGGGCCGAAGTGGTTCCGCTCGCCCAGGGCGATGCGGTCGCGTTTGCTGTGCATCACCGGCCTGTGCAGGGGACGCGCGGCTTCTATCGGGTTAATCTCCGCCATGGCGTGAGCCAGATCCGTTCCGGCCACCGCCATACCGTTGGCGTCATCTTTCACGATGCGAAGTGATTGCGGGCCGATTGGAAGTGGATTTGTTTGACAGCGTTTCCGAACTGCGGCTCTCGCGGCAGCCATTGGCGGAGGGCGCCGTGCTGCTACGCGGGCTCGCCGCTCGACGTCAGTCCGAACTGGTCGCGGCGCTGCACGATGTGGTGGCGGAGGCGCCGTTTCGGCATATGATGACGCCGGGCGGCCATCAAATGTCGGTCGCGATGACCAATTGCGGCAGTGTCGGCTGGATCACGGATCGTACCGGCTATCGCTATGGTCAAAGCGATCCGGAAACGGCGCGGCCGTGGCCGGCGATGCCGCTGCCGTTTCGCGAGTTGGCCGGGCAGGCGGCGGCGGAGGCGGGCTTCGGCGGGTTTTCACCGGATGCGTGCCTGATCAATCGCTACCGGCCGGGCGCGCGGATGTCGCTGCACCAGGACAGGGACGAGCATGATTTCGGTGCGCCGATCGTCTCGGTGTCGCTGGGCTTGCCGGCGATTTTCCTGTTTGGCGGATTGAAGCGCAGCGATAAACCGCGACGGTTTCGGCTGGAGCATGGCGACGTCGTGGTGTGGGGCGGCCCGGCGCGGCTCGCCTTTCATGGTGTTGCCCCGCTCGCCGACGGCGAACACGCGCTGATGGGCCGGCAGCGCATCAATCTGACCTTTCGCAGGGCGCGCTAGGGAATGGCGATTGAGGCCTTACGGCATCGCCGGATGAATGAATGCCCACGGGCTGACTTCCGAATCCCTGGGCACCTCGATCGCGATCACATAGGGGCCGCCATCCGCGAGCGCCTTCTCCAGCGCCGGACGAAACGCCTCGGGCGATGTCACCCGCGCAGCATTCACGCCAAAGGATTCCGCGAGCTTGACGAAATCCGGATTGACGAGGTCGGAGGCGACCACGCGGCCGTCAAAGCGCTGGATCTGGTCCCGCCGCACATTGCCATAGGCGTTGTTGTTGAACACCAGCGTGACCACGCCGATCCCGAACTGCACCGCGGTTGCAAGTTCCTGCACGCCGAACATGAAGCCGCCATCGCCGGTGATCGCGACCACCGGTCGGTCGGGATGCGCAACCTTGGCGCCGAGCGCAGTGGGAAAACCCGAGCCGAGCGTTCCCTGATAGCCGGAACTGATGAAGGTGCGCGGCTGGTAGATCGGAAAGCCGTACCAGGAGGCAAAACCGACTTGCGACAATTCGTCGGTCACGATCGCATTTTCCGGCAGCACCTCGCGCAGGATATTCAGGTAGGCCATCTGCGGCTGAACCTTCTGGATTTCCTGCAACGCCGACGCCGACGCCTCGCGGATCACGGCGCGGCGGCCTCTGGTTCTGGCATAGCCCTGCTTTCTCACTGCCGCGAGCAGCGCGTCGGTGCCGGCCTGCGCATCCGCGATGATGGCGGCGTCGGGCATGAACCGTCGCATTTCCGATGGATCGATGTCGATGCGAATGGATTTGAGGCCGCCCGGGCGGAACGGCCAGCGCGTCATGGTGGTCAATTCCAGCCGCGTGCCGATCCCGATCATGAGATCGGTGTTCGGCCAGAGCCGGTAGGCCGCCGCCATCGTCAGCCCCAGTTCATGGGCGTTGCTGACGATGCCGCGGCCGCTGCGGAACGCCACCACCGGCGCGTCGATCAGCTCCGCGAGCTCGAGGATTTCATCGGCCGCGTCGATGGCGCCGCTGCCGACAAAAATCATCGGCGTCTTGCTGCTGGCGATCAGCGCGGCGGCGGCCTTGACGCGCTCGGGGTCGGGCCGCGGCGCCGGAAACGGATCGAACGGTTTGGCCGCGCCGACCTCCGTGCGCTGCGTGAACACGTCCCACGGCATTTCCAATGCGACCGGCCCGCGCCGCCCCGACAGCATTTCCTGGAATGCGCGTGAAACCAGCGCCGGCGCGGCGTCGGGATATTCGATCCGGCCGGCCCATTTGACAAACGTGCGCAGCGTGGCGAGCTGATCCGGCATCTCGTGCAGATGGCCGCGGCCCTTGCCGAGAAATGCCGTCGGCACCTGGCCGGTCAGGCACAACACCGGTTCGTTGGCGCCGTAGGCCGTCAGCATGGCGGCGCCGGCATTGAGCACGCCGGGGCCGGGCACCACGCTGAACACGCCGGGCCGGCCGGTGGCCCGCGCGTAGCCATAGGCCATGTAGCCGCAGGCCTGCTCGTGGCGCGCGCCGATCACTTTCAGTTGCGCCTGATGAAACGCATCGAACAGCCCGTAGATCTGCGCGCCGGGCAGACCGAACACGGTGTCGACGCCGTGCGCAACGAGGCCGTTGACGATCGCTTCGCCGCCGGATGTTGAAGTCATGACTCTGTCCAATCGCTCGCAGGAAGTTTTACCGGGTTTCGTCGATCACGCCGTTGCGCAGCACGCCGATGTTGTCGGCCTCGACTTCGATGACGTCACCGGGCTTCAGGTAGCGCGGCGGATCGAACCGCGCGCCGGCGCCGGTCGGCGTCCCCGTGACAATGACGTCGCCGGGCACCAGCGTGGTGAAGGTCGAGATGTAGTTGATCAGGTAGCGAAAGCCGAAGATCAGCCGGCCGGTGCGGTCATCCTGCCGGGTCTCGCCATTGACCCGCGTTGTCAGCCGGATGTCGGCGATCTCGGAATGATCGGTGTAAGGCACGAGCCAGGGGCCGAGGCTGCCGGTCGAGTCGAAGTTCTTGCCCTGCGTCACGTTGAACTTGGCATGCCGGACCCAGTCGCGGATGGTGCCTTCGTTGCACAGCGTGACCGCCGCGATGTGATCCAGCGCTGCGCTCTGCGGAATGTGCCGGCCGGGCTTGCCGACAATGAGAGCGAGTTCGCCTTCGTAGTCGAGTTGCGCCGATGCATGCGGGCGCACCAGCGGCGTCCGGTGGCCGACGAAGGAGCGCGGCGTGCGCATGAACATGCTGGGATATTTGGGAGCGTCCTGGCCGTCTCTGTATTCGGCGTTGCGGTCGGGATAGTTGACGCCGATGCAGATGATCTTCTCCGGCGAGGGGATCGGCGGCAGCCAGGTGACGGCGTCGACGGCATGGTCCGGCGAACGCCGCGCCGCGTGTTCGGCAAGTTTTGTCAGTGCGCCAGCGGCGACCGCCTCCCGCAGCGTCGGATAGTCGCGGGCAAAATGCGCGGAGAGGTCGACGATACCGTCATCGACCACGGCGCCGTACCTGGTCGAGCCGTCGATGGAGAAGGTTGCAATGCGGGGGAGGGCCATCGGAGATCCAGTACTGCCAGGGAAACCAATTCAGTCGGCGATCGTGACATCGGCCACAAACAGCGGATCGCGCACCTTCTGTCCCGGGAACGACGATCCCTGCTCGAACCAGGAGCGCGGTGCCGGCGCGCCCCACAGCGTTTGCCGACGCGGGTCCTTCAGCGACCAACGCATCGGCGCGTGATCGTGGTCCATGGTGAAGTAGTCGCTGGTGTAGAGCTCGAGGCGGTGTCCGTCAGGATCGCGGACATAGAGAAAGAACGCATTTGAAATGCCGTGACGGCCCGGTCCGCGTTCGATGTTCTTGAGATGGCCGCTGGAGGCCATCACGTCGCACAGATGCAGGATGTTCATCGCGGTCGGCACCCAATAGGCGAAATGGTGCAGGCGAGGGCCCTTGCCGTTGGTGATGGCGAAGTCGTGCACGTTGCCCTTGCGGTGCAGCCAGGCCGCCGCGATGCGGCCGTTCGGTCCGTCTTCCTCGGCATATTCAGTCAACCGGAAGCCGAGCCGGGCGTAGAAGTCGACGGTGTCCTGAACCTCGGCAGCGAACACGTTGAAGTGGTCGAGCCGCTGCGGGTGACAGCCCTTGTAGAGATCGTACCGGCGCAACAAATGCGGGCGCTTCTCCATCGACGCGTAGAGTTCGATCTGAAACCCCTGGGGATCGGTGAATTGCAGCGTGCGGCCCTGGAATGGCTGCTCGGCAAATGCATAGGCGACTCCGTTTCCGGAAAAGAACGCCGCGGCCTTGTCGAGATCGGCTTCGTTGCCGACCTTGAATCCGAGCCGGTTGCAGCCGGCAACCGCCGCTTTGCGCAGCACCAGCGAGTGATGCTGATGCTCCTCGCTGCCACGCAGATAGACCGCGCCGCTGTCGCGGTCCTCGACATGCAGCCCGACCGCGTTCTCATAGAACTCGCGGCTCGCATCGAGGTCCGTCACGTCGAGCACGGCATGGCTGCTCCGGACGATGTTGAAGGGCGGATCGAAGATATGCTGTGGGATGGGCATGCGGTGTCCTCAAATTGATC
>JBDTKD010000337.1:0-5901 GCA_039935515.1 Bradyrhizobium sp. | reverse complement strand
GCTTCGCGCTCGCCCTCGCGGACGACCACGCACGGCTTGGGGCCGATGTGGATCGCTACTCCTTCATCGCAGTGGACTTGCACCACCTACTCCTTGCCGGTCTCCCGGCGCACCGTCTCGAACCATGGGGCCAATGACCGCACCCATGCTCTACCTAGGCCGCGACCGGCCGCGATGCAAACCGGCCGGCGCCGATCATGCCGGCGGCCTGGCGGAAGTCAGCGCGGCAACGATCCGGTCCCATTCGGTCGCGAGCGCATCCGTCGCGACCGGTTGACCGGCCTGCCGGTACCAATAGCCGGCATTGCCAAGATCGCCCTCGACGCGGTGCAGATAGGCATGGACCCAGGCCGCGCTGGCGGTCGACTCGTCCTGCACGAGATGATGCGCCTCGTCCCATTTGCCCTTTGCCGCCCACCACAGCGCAGCGAGCGGGGCATCAAGGCCCGGCGCGGGCGCGGCGCCAGCCAGGCTGGCCTTGAAATCCGCCATACTCATCACGACCTCGTCGCTGCAGATCTTCGCGCTCACGCCCACCATTTTGGCGGCGTGAACCGCCCCGCCGCCTGCTCGATCACCTCGCCGAGCGCGAATAGCGCCTCCTCGTCGAATGGCCGTCCGATCAGTTGCAGGCCGAGCGGCAACCCCTGGGTATCCTTGCCGGCGGGAACCGCAATGCCCGGCAGGCCCGCCATGTTCACCGTCACGGTGAAGATGTCGTTAAGATACATCTCGACGGGATCGGCGCCCTTTTCGCCGATGCCGAAGGCCGCCGATGGCGTCGCCGGCGTCAGGATCGCATTCACGCCGCCAGCGAAACAATCCTCGAAGTCTTTCTTGATCAGGTTGCGCACTTTCTGCGCGCGCAAATAATAGGCATCGTAATAGCCGGCCGAAAGCACATAGGTGCCGATCATGACGCGGCGGCGGACTTCGGCGCCAAAGCCGCGCGCGCGGGTATTCTCGTACATTTCGCCGATCGAGCGCCCGGGCACGCGCAGGCCGTAGCGCACGCCGTCATAGCGCGCGAGGTTCGACGAGGCTTCGGCCGGCGCCACGATGTAATAGGCCGGCAATGCGTATTTGGTGTGGGGCAGCGACACCTCGACCAGTTCGGCACCCGCGGCCTTGAGCCAGGCCGCGCCCTCGGTCCAGAGCTTTTCGATTTCAGCCGGCATGCCGTCGAGACGATATTCCCTGGGTATCCCGATCTTCATGCCCTTGACGGATTTTCCGATCGCCGCCTCGTAGTCCGGAACCTCGCGGTTGACCGAGGTGGTGTCTTTCGGGTCGTGGCCAGCCATCGACCGCATCAGCATCGCCGCATCCCGCACCGAGCGCGCGATCGGTCCGGCCTGATCGAGCGAGGAGGCGAAGGCGACGATGCCCCAGTGCGAGCAGCGTCCATAGGTTGGCTTCATCCCGACGGTTGCGGTAAACGCGGCCGGCTGGCGGATCGAACCGCCGGTATCGGTTGCGGTCGCCCCCATGCACAACAGCGCCGCCACCGCCGAGGCCGAACCGCCGGACGAGCCACCCGGCACCAGCGCCGTATCGGAGCCCTCGCGCCGCCACGGATTGACCACCGCGCCGAAGCACGAGGTCTCGTTCGACGAGCCCATCGCAAATTCGTCGTTGTTGAGCTTGCCGAGCATCACGGCGCCGTCGCGCCAGAGCTGCGAGGTCACCGTGGATTCATACGGCGGCACGAAATTGCCGAGGATCTTCGAGCACGCGGTGGTGCGCACATTCCTGGTCGCGAACAGGTCCTTGATCCCGAGCGGAATGCCGCCGAGCGGACCGCCCTCGCCCCTTGCGATCCGGGCATCGGCCGCGCGGGCCATGGCGCGCGCCTGATCCGGCGTCTCCAGCACAAAGGCGTTGAGCGCGCGGGCCGCTTCGATCGCCTTGAGGTGCGCCTCGGTCAGCTCAAGCGACGTGAACGATCTGCGCGCGAGGCCGCTTCGAGCCTCCGCGATCGTCAGCGATGTCAAATCGGTCATTTATCAACCGGGCTGCAGAAGAACGGAGACAGCGTCTTGTCGGTGGCCGGATCGTCGCGCATGGCCCTCGCTCCGGCCTGGTCGGCGGCTTCAAGCTGGTCGAGCACGGCATCCATCGCCTTGTCGGGATCGGCAGGCTTGCCAGCGCGCTCCATGGCGTCGAGATAGTTCATATAGGCCTGATAGGCCTTTTCATCGTCGCAGAGCAGACACATCGGATTTCCCGCCTTGAGAACTCATTGTTTGCCGCGTTTGGTTGATGCAGCCTATTCGACGACTTTCGGCACCACGAAGAAATGATCCTGGGTCTCCGGCGCATTGGCGACCACCTCATCCGCGATCTCGCCGTCATTGACCACGTCCGGTCGCTTCTTCATTTCCATCGGGGTCACCGATGTCATCGGCTCGACGCCGTCGACATTGACGTCTCCGAGTTGCTCGACAAAGGCCAGTATCGCATTCAGCTCACCCTGCAAATGCGGAACCTCTGATTCAGCGACCGCGATCCGCGCCAGATGCGCGATGCGGCGAACGGTGGCGGCATCGACAGACATTGTATATGGCCTCAAACGGCAAGTTCAGCCAGCCGTATAGCAGAGGGCGGTTTTACGCCGCAACTGCGCGCCGGCCTGCCAGCTCAATTTCCAGCACTATGGCTCCCAAGTGGCCGCCCCACCGCTTTGCGCATACCGGGCTCCGCGTGGTATGCGGGCCGATGCCATCGCTCATTCTGCCGCTAATCGACGCCGTCCTGCACTGGCCTGAACGCGGCGCGCTGGTCGGGCTCGATCTCGGTGCCAAAACCATCGGCGTGGCGGTATCCGATCCCGATCGCAGGCTCGCGACCGGGGTCGAGACCATCCGGCGCAAGGCCTTCAAGGCCGATGCGGCGCGCCTGCTCACGATCGCCGCCGAACGCCATGCGGTCGGCTTCGTGCTGGGACTGCCCATCAACATGGACGCCAGCGAAGGTCCGCGGGCGCAATCGACCCGCGCCTTTGCCCGTAACTTTTCAAAACTCACCGATCTCGCCATTGCGCTGTGGGACGAGCGGCTTTCAACCGCCGCGGTCGAGCGCGAATTGATCGGGATGGACATGAGCCGGGCCCGGCGCGCCGAGGTGATCGACGAACACGCCGCGATTTTCATCCTGCAGGGCGCCCTCGACCGGCTGGCGAGGCTTCGCGGAGCAGGCTGACGCCTCGGTCTGCGCGGACAACGCCGTCAGTTCGATCCGGCCAGCCAGATGGTCTGCAGCGTCGCGGCGAGGTTGTTGAGGCCGTGCAGCAGTATCGTCAGCCACAGCGATTGGCTGCGATAGCGCAGATAGCCGAGCACCAGGCCGATCGAAAACACTTCGCCGAGAAAGAACCAGTCATATTGCAGATGTAGGGCCGTCCATACCAGTGACGACAGCACGATGGCGCCGGCCGGCCCGACCCATGACTCCGACCAGCCCCGGTAGAGAAACCCGCGCGCGAAAAATTCCTCGGAAACCGGGGCGGCGACGCAGAATGCGAGCAGCAGCAGCCATAGCGCGCCGTCGGCGCGCGCCGATTGCAACACCTCTCCCATGAATCCCGGCGTCACTTCGCGACCCGCGAGCCGCGAGATCATGTCCCATCCCACCGCCACCGCGACCATGGCGACGATTCCGACCAGAAGATTGACCCAGGAAGTCCAGCGCAGCGCGAGATAATCCGCAAACGGCGTGCGCGACAGGCGTATCGGCACCCACACCGCGGCGAGAACGGCCGGCAGCCCGGTGATCACCGAGAGGGAAATCGTCATGCCGTCGCCGAGGACATGGATGGCGGACGCATAGTCAAACGGTCCCGCCTGCCGCAGCACGAACCACGCCACCACCGCGATCTGGCCCGCGAACATCGCCGCGAAGATGAACAGGCCCCACAGAGCGGTACCCCAGAACTTCCAGATCCGGGGCGGACGTCGTAGGGGTGACATCAAGGCAACGCCCGCGCCAGCAGACCTCTGATATCGCTGTTGGCGAGATCGACGGCGCCGTACATGCCGGCGTGATTTCCGGCAAGCCGTGTCGCTGCGAACAATTCGGCATGACGCGGCATCACGCCGTTGAGCGCCACCGTGGCCGACAGCAGCGCGAGCCTTTCGACGGCGAGCCGTGCCACCCGCTCGCTGTCCTGCCGGAGAAAAGCCTGGCCGATGAATGCCACCGCCTCGCGCGTGCCGGGCAATCCGCTGACCTGTTCGGCAAGGTCCTGCAAAACCGCCGCCGTCGCCTCGGCCTCCCGCGACAATGCCCGCAACACATCCAGGCACATTACGTTGCCCGAGCCCTCCCAGATGGCATTGACCGGGGATTCGCGGTAGTGGCGCGCCAGAATGCCCTCCTCGACATAGCCGTTGCCGCCGAGGCACTCCATCGCTTCATAGAGAAAGCCCGGCGCGCTCTTGCAGACCCAGTATTTGATCGCGGGCGTCAGCAGCCGCATGAATGCCGTCTCGCCCGCGTCATCCGGCGCCCGGTCGAACGAGCGGCAAAGCCGCATCACCAGCGCCACCGACGCCTCGACATGCAGCGCCATGTCCGACAGCACCGCCTGCATCAGTGGCTGATCGGCGAGGTGCTTCTGGAACACGCTGCGATGGCGGGCATGATGCAGCGCGTGCGCCAGCCCGGACCGCATCAGGCCAACCGAGGCGATCGCGCAATCCTGCCGCGTCAGCTGCACCATCTGGATGATGGTGCGGATGCCCTTGCCCTCGTCGCCGACCGGCATCGCGTAGGCGCTCTCGAATTCCACCTCGGAAGAGGCGTTGGAACGGTTGCCGAGCTTGTCCTTCAGCCGTTGGAAATGAATCGCATTGACCGACCCGTCCGGAGCGAAACGCGGCATGAAGAAGCAGCTCAGACCCTCGTCGGCCTGCGCCAGCACCAGGAACGCGTCACACATCGGCGCCGACATGAACCATTTATGACCGGTGATGCGGTAGCCATCGCCGTCGCGCGTCGCCCGCGTCATGTTGGAGCGCACATCGGTGCCACCCTGCTTTTCGGTCATGCCCATGCCAAGCGTCATGCCGCGCTTGGTCCACCACGGCGCAAAGCTGGGGTCGTAGGACCGGGTCGCGATCACCGGCATCGTGCCGGTCAGCACATCCGGCTGCGCCGCGAGCGCCGCCACCGATGCCCGTGTCATGGTGATCGGACAAAGATGACCGGTCTCGACCTGGGCGGCCATGTAGAATTTCGCGGCGCGTACCACTTCGGCCGCGCCGCCGGCCGGCTTGCCTTGCGCGTTCCAGGTCGAATTGTGAATGCCGGCATGGGCACTGTGGGCCATCAGTTCGTGGTAAGCGGGATGAAATTCGACCTCGTCGCGCCGGTTGCCGCGCGCATCGAAAGTGCGCAGCTTGGGGGTGTTCTCGTTGGCGAGCCGGCCCCGCTCGGCCATTGCGGCCGAACCCCAGTGCTTCCCGAAGCCGGATAGTTCCTGTTCCGCCGACGCCCCGCCATGGGCCGCCACCGCCTCAACCAGCGGCCGGTCGAGCGCGAACAGGTCGACGTCTTCAAACGGCGGCGACTGGTTCAACACCTCGTGGGTCGCCGAAGAGTTTTGAGCCATGCCTGTTCCTCGCGGTTGGGGAATCAGTTTACGCCGGAACCGGCCCGATTTCACGCAGACAGATGCGCTGTTGTCCGCCCAATGCGACCCTCCAATCGTCATGGCCGGACCTGTTCCGGCCATCCACGTCTGTCTTGCGGTTAGCAGGAAAGCCAGACGTGGATGCCCGCGACGTCTGGCGCGAAAGACGCGCTTTCGCGCTTTTTGCGCGGGCATGACGAATGAGACAGATCGGGGGATAACTCGCGCCCGCCCGCTTCGCGCTTGCCCCGCCCTCGATCTCTGCCTAT
>JBDTKD010000336.1:0-4637 GCA_039935515.1 Bradyrhizobium sp. | reverse complement strand
CGGCGGCGCGGCCATGAACATGCGGTCATGAACATGACGAAGCCCCGCTCGCGAGCGGGGCTCCTTCATAGGTCTGGCTCAATCGGCGGTGCGGCGGGACCAGATGAGGTTGTGGCTCTGGCCGTCTTCGGCCTCGACCAGGCTGGCATAGATCGGCGCGGGGAAGCTCGGATCGTCCAGCTTGACGGAGAGATATTCGCGCTGCGTCTCGCGGGCGGTCTTCTTCCACGCTGCTCCAAAATCCGTTGCATTCGCGAAGATGCGGAAGTCGGGGCCGCGCTCGCTATCGCCCTCCGCGGGGACGAACTTCACGGTCTTGACGTTGAGGCTCAGGGTCTTGACCGTGCCGGTGAAGCCGTTCTCGGTCTTGGTGAAGGTACCGATGGTTGCCATTGTCGTATTCCCTTTCCAATCGGGCCGCGCCAATCGCGACCTCGATGGTGGTCGTTCGACCGGGGACGATCGGACCGCACCCGAAGGGCACAGCGCCAGCGCCTGACGGCCGCCGACGGCTTTTTTGCTTCGCGATGCAAAGCGCGGCACGCGCGGCGGAAAAAAGCTGGCGGCGGCTGTTGCGGGAAGACGATCGAGGCGAAGCCGGTCTTCGGTCAGACCCAATCCATTCGAGGTCGAGAAGTGGGCGGCGCAGGTGGAAATTTTCTGGAATACGACAGGTAACAGCGGCATTTCGCAAATGACGACGGGTGCACCATGTTGGCCCCAAAAAGTCCTGCCCCTCAATGACAGGGCCTTCGGACACCGTTTTTCGTAGCGACACCGTGGGCCTCTGACGCCGTACCTTCGTCATGCCATCGTAAGCTATGCCGGGGATGACCGGCCACCAGCGCGGTGCGATCGGCTCGGTCGTGTGAGGATTGTGCTGTTCGCGCGCTTTACGCTGCCTGACTGACCAGGCCGGGATAGCATGCCACTCTCATGGGTCTTACGCAGGCGATTGAGGACAAACCAAGCAAGGAGCTATGCAACGAAGGGGCTCGCGCGAGATGGCCGCAGCCGCCGCCTTCTTGCGTTAGCGATTGAAGCCGAATGGCGGAAACACGCCGCAGACGTGGTTCCGGCGCAGCCGAAAGCGCGGCCCGAAGGGCAACGCACCATCGGAACGCCACTCGCAGGGCATCCAGACTTGCCCGCTATCCCCAGAGTTGAACGAGCGCATAACGGCTGCCTTCCGCACCATCCTTCAGCAAGAGCGTCGTCAAGCCGATTAGAAAGACGAGCCTCAGTCGATCGTTCTCACCAAGCCGCTGGCGTTTTGGAGGCGGCCAACCGCATCAGGGCCGAGACGCCGACGAGCGCCCCGCCGATGAAGCAGAATATCTGTCGCCAGATTGCAGAAGGGATCACCTCAAAGGTCACGCCATGAACCAGCGTGTAACCGGCGATGACGGCAGGCACGGCAAAAACCAGTGCCACAGCGAGACGCAGGATCGACGACCGCAGCGTGGCAAACAGGAGCGCAAACACAGCGAAAGCGGCCACGGCGGCGATGACGCCGATGAAGCTCGCGCCGATCGCGCCGGAGCCGGTGTGATAGGCAAAACGCGCAACGGCAAACCCGAGCATCAAGGGGAGTGCATAAGTGGCAAGTGTGTAGGCGACGAGACAGAGGTGACCTACCAGAGCTACGCTCATCAGCATCACGACGACGATCATGATGGCTTCCTTAACATGATAGACTGCCCTTCGTTCAATCGTACGCATGTCCGGTGACCTTTTCGTGGCTGCGCACGTTCGCCCCTGTCCCTGAGCATCCTGTTTTCGAGTTGGGCGATCGAGGTCATCCGGCCGCGCGCCATCAGGTGCGCGGCCGGAGTTTTTTCGTGCCGTGGCGGAAAGCCGGGACCGCTAACGCGGTCCCGGCCATGCCGATTACTCGGCGGCGTCGGAGTAAGCGTCCTGATGCGCGTCAGCGGCAACGTCCGCTTGCGACTGCTCCCCGCTGCCCAGCGCGGTTTGCGGTGTCCGCATCAGCGCGGGCAGCCAACCTGTTGCGGCAAGCAACTGCTCGGCGGCTTCCGCCATCGCCTGCTTCTTCATATCGCCCATCCGAATAGCCGCTTCATCGCTGGCCCCTTCCCGCACGGCGGCAAGGATGTGCGTCTTGGTGACGCGACCGAGATAGGTCCGCACCGTCGGCCTCCAATACGCGGTCATGTCGAGCGACACGGCCTCCGCCAGCCTGTCCGCAGTTACCGTCGCACGGGGCTTGCGCTCCGAGGGCAGTTTCACCGCGTTGACCGTGAGCGCGACGCAATGCGCGAACAGGGCCATGCGGCTGTCATGGTCAAGCTCCACAACGAACGGCCACAGGTCGTTCACGTCGCGCGGCATCTGCGCAGCCCAACGGGCATGATGGTCCGCCCATGTCTTGCCTCCTTGCGTATCCTCGATCCCGTCCGCATGCGAGGCCAGCAGAGTGCTGATCGGGCGGATATCGAGAACGTGGGCATCCGCGCCGCGATAGAAAATCTGTGCGGCAAGTGCATGGGTGACCGCGACGATGGCAACATCCGGGTGTTCACTCAAGGCAAGGCGAAGCCCGAGGGTACGATGCGCGGTCAGGTCGCGGATGAGAATATCCGACAATGGCTTTTGGTCGTCGGCGTCCTCGTCGTCCCCGTCCTGGGTCCCGCCCACGGTTTCACCGCTCGCGGAGACAGCACCATCACAGGTGACGGTGTGACCGGCTTCACCTTCACCGCTCTCATCCCCCGTTTCCGATACCGACTTCTCATCCTCGGTCCGAATGAAGCCGCGCTCAACGCGCACGGTCCCGTCGTGGCTAAGGATCACGAAGGCCCCACAGCGCGCGATATCGGCAGGGTCATAAGCCCTACGTTTGGCCTCAAGCCGCTCGATCTCGGCCTCAAGCTCGCCGAAACGCGCATCGACCTCATCAGGCAGTTCCTCGGCGCTCTCATGTTGCTCCGTCAGGCTGTTGAATTCAGCTTGCGCGGCATCCAGGGCGACCTGATCTTCCGCCGATAATTCCACTGCTTGCGGATAGGTCCGACGCAGCCCGTGGCTGTGGGGATAGTCGAGGAAGACCTGCGCCCATTTCCACCCCTCGGCTTCCATCAGGGCGTTGGCTTTGCGGCCAAGCTTGGCCACGACCAGCATATCGAGAAGCGCCACATCCTCGAAATAGCCGCCGCGATCCTCGGTGAAGAGGTCGCGCAGGATGGTACCGCCAACCTCGGTATACTTTTCCGCGCCGACAAAGATCGCACGGCGATCCGTGGCGGCGACATGGGCCTCGGTGAGCATGCGCCGGATCGTGCTGGCATCGCGGTTAAAGGACAGCCGCTCGTAGGCCGCTTCCTGCCGGGCATGGTCCTCGGTAATCGCAAAGGCCATCAACTGGTCGAGCGCCAGATCTCCGTTGCGATAAATTTCCATCAGCTTGGGCGAGACCGCGCCCAATCGAAGGCGCTGCCGCACCACGTGCGGCGTGACGCCGAAGCGAGCGGCGATTTCTTCCGCCCCAAAACCGCGTTCCTCCGCTAGCTTCTTGAACGCTTCGAACTGGTCGGCGGGATGCATGTTTTCCCGGGTGACGTTTTCGTCAAGGCTGATTTCGTGCGGGTCGTTCGCCGTGTCGATGATGCAGCGGATCGGTTCGGCTTTTTTGATTTCCATGCGCTTTACCCGCAAAAGCTGAGCGAGCCGCCTGCCCTCGCCGATGGTTACGAGATAGAAACCGGTAGCCGCACCATCCACATCCACTTCCGGCTCGACGACAAGATTTTGCAGGATGCCTTTGGCGGCGATACTGGCCGCATAGGCCTCTATGGACGCCTCGCTATGCGGAGTCTTGCGGGCGTTCTTTGGCGATTTCTTGAGCTTGTTGAGCGAGATGAAAATTCCGGTCCCGCTTTCAGCAACGGTTTCAACATGCTTGGCAGACATGATCATTCTCCTTTTGGGCTTGGGTGCGAGACGCGCACCTGCGCGCCCGCACCCCTGCCCGTCGGCGAGACCGGGGGTAGCAAGGGCAAGGGCGGCCGGGGCGGAGGGGGATCGCCCGGCCTGCACAAGCGGATTGCGGTTGTGAAAGCCATTCAGGCAATTCCGTCCGCGTGGAAGGTCGGGGAGACCGCCCCGGCCGGTCCCGGACCTTCCGGGACTTCACCCTTGCCCGCGCGAGGGGCGGAGCCCCGTAGTTCTTCGAAGGAAAAGAGGGCGTCTGTGCCGGAGCGAAGCGGAGGTCAGTCGGCAGTCGCGAGACCGGTTGATAAGGCACCCGAGCTCGGGGCAGTGATAGCGACGCCGGAATGAAATGACGGCGGGACACGAGAGCGAGTGCCTCCGGCGAGCGACTCAATAGAGCTTCGTTCTTGCTCACTTGTCTCGGGATTGGATTGAAGCCGACAGATCGCATCGCCTCGCGGCTCGGTTTACGAAAGCCCGGTGCCGTGGAATCGCGCGTGCCGGCAAAGCGACATGATTTCAACATAAAGAGCCCGTGGCTTGCGTGAAATAATTCGATGTACGCCGGGCCCAGTACCTCGTCACAGTGATTTTGACTGGTTGATTTTGAGCCAATCTAGGATGGGCAAGTCTTCCGGCGCAACGAGGATTTGGATGCTTCTGGCGACGCCGGGTTGACGCCGAAT
>JBDTKD010000335.1:0-4826 GCA_039935515.1 Bradyrhizobium sp. | reverse complement strand
CTGGGGCTTGCCGCTGCAGCTGTCGGCGGCGACGCTGGTGCCGCGACCCGATACCGAA
Organism: Bradyrhizobium sp.; assembly: GCA_039935515.1. Lineage (GTDB taxonomy): Bacteria > Pseudomonadota > Alphaproteobacteria > Rhizobiales > Xanthobacteraceae > Bradyrhizobium. Next base: position 4,768 of record JBDTKD010000335.1, on the reverse strand, counting down.
ACGGTGGTCGAACTGGCGCTGGAGATGCTGCGCGCCACCGGCGAGCCCGAGCGGCGGTGGCGCATCGCCGACATCGGGACCGGGTCAGGCGCGATTTTGCTGGCGCTACTGTCGGAATGGCCTGAGGCGACCGGGGTGGGCACCGACCTCAGCGCCAGCGCGCTGCAGACCGCGCGCAGCAACGCCGTGCGATTGCGGCTGGCCGCGCGCGCGGCCTTCGTCGCCTGCGATCTCGCGGCGGCGCTGTCGGGGCCGTTCGACCTGGTGGTGTCGAATCCGCCCTATGTCCGCTCCGCGGACATCGCGAGCCTCGCCATCGAGGTTCGCGCGCACGACCCGCATCGCGCGCTGGATGGCGGTGCGGACGGACTTGACGCCTATCGTGCACTGATTCCACAAGCTCCCCGACTTCTGGCGCCGGGCGGCGTCCTGGTCGTGGAGGTGGGCCACGGCCAAAGCCACTATGTTGAACAATTGATGAAGGCGGCCGGGCTAATGCGCGAGAACGCTCCCAAAGCCGATCTTGCGGGCATTCCGCGGGCGGTCGCGGGCCGAAAATTGCCGCGATAAAGCCTGATTGGAATGCAAAAAAACCTCTTGGAATATTCCTCCGGAGCGACTACGTTCCGGCCACAACATCGGTCCAGGGTTGCTGGCCCCGTAGATGCTGCGGGTGGAGGCCAGAGTTCTCAGAGCGAGAGCCCGCCCCGAGGGAAAAGGTTCCAAAACGCAGGTCTAATTGAGCGCGATGGCTTTAGAGAGCTGCGCTGCTCCTGACCGCAAAGCGAACGAAAGCCTGATATTGCGCTTGAAAACTCACGCAAGAAACCTGTGCTTGTTTTGGCAGGCGAGATGATTTGATACAGCCGGCGGCGTACGCTGGGCTGGTGGGGAACGCGTTTTTGTCGACCGCGACATACGGCAACTTCTGTACGGAACTGGACTGCGTTGCGAATCGGCGCGCGTGATGCGTGCCGAGCCGGGCAAGGCGGCCATGACGGCCGCAATCTAACTTCACTTCAAGGCTGATAACTTCAGGGCTGGAATAAAGGCACGATATGAGAAACGGTCAGAATAACAACAAGCGGATGCGCAACCGGAACAACAACAACAACAATAACAACAATAACAACCGGCGCGGTCAGAATCCGATGACCCGGGTGTTCGAATCCAACGGACCCGACATCAAGATCCGGGGCACCGCCTCCCACGTGGCGGAAAAATACGTGCAGCTGGCGCGCGACGCGCGCAGCTCGGGAGACCCGGTGGCCGCCGAGAACTACTATCAGCACGCCGAGCATTATTTCCGCCTGATTGCCGCCGCCCAGGAGCAGTTCCGTCAGAACCAGCCGCAGCCGCGCGGCGACAATGAAATACCTTCCGAGGACGGTGACGACGACAGCGAGAGCTTTTCCAATTTCGGCCAGGAGCCAGGCTTTGTCCCGGCACAGCCGCAGCCCTTCGTGCCGCGCGACAACAATCAGCGCGACTTTCAGCGCGAGGGGCAGCCATATCAGCGCGAGCAACATCAGCCGCGCGAACCCAATAGCAACTACCGTGAGAATCGCCAGCAGCCACAGTTTCAGCCGCAGCCGCAGCAACAACCGCAGCCGCAGCCGCAGCCGATGATGACCGACAATGGCAGCGTCGATCGGTTGCCGTCGTTTATCACCGGAGGTCAGCAGCCCCAGCTCAATGGCCCCGGCGGGTTTGAGGGCAATGGCGGCGAGCGTTTTCCGCGCCGCCGCCGCCGCCCCCACGGCCCGCGCGCTGAAAACGCCGCCGCGCCGGCGACGCCCGGCGACGATTTCAATACGGGCAACGAATAGTCGGCGGAGCGCCGCTCGGCCCATCTTGTCGCGGCCCGCGCAGATGCCGGGTTATCCCCGCGCCGTCGACGTCGGCACCAGCACCGGCTGCAACGCTGGAATGAGCCGCGTGTGTTCGCGGTGTGCCGGGATCGCGCGATAGACCTGCTTGGTCGCTTCCACAATATGTACTCCGGCGAACGGCAGCGACAGCGCCGCCCCGACGCGCTCCCACGCCATCGCCGAGCGCAGGAACCAGCCGCCGGCGACCGGCGGCACGAACAGCGCCTCGCCCCATGCCGTTGGCGTAAACCAGGTCTGCCGCAGCAATTGGGTGATCTGCGAGCGCGAATAGGGCCGGCCATGGCCGAACGGCGTGGCGTCGGTGCGGGTCCACACCCCGCGCCGGTTCGGGATCACCGCCATCACCCGGCCGGAGGGCGCCAGCACGCGCCACACCTCCCGCAGCAGTCCCTCCGGATCGTCGGACATTTCCAGCGCATGGACCAACAGGACGCGGTCGACCGCGGCATCCGGCAGCGGCAGCGAAAATTCATCCACCAGGGTCGCAAGGGTGGGTCGCGCGGTCGGCCATTTCAGCACGCCCTGCGCCGCAGGCATGAAGGCGATGCAGCGTTCGCTGTTTTCGCGAAACAGACCGAGATAGGGGGTGGGATAGCCAAGGCCCAGCACCCGCTGGCCCTGGGCGTTGGGCCAGCACGTGTGGATACCGCGATTGATCAGCCGCCGCGCCACGATGCCGAGGCGCTGCGAGTAGAAGTCGCGGAGATCGATGACATCGATGGTCATGGGATCCAAATCTAGCACGCTGGCGATCGGCGATGCGCGGCGAAAATCGGATTGCCGATTCGCCATTAACGCCATATTTCATCCCTATATGGGGCCGTGTAGACGGTCTCGCCGCACCGGATCAGGAGATGTCATGGCCGCCGAAATTCGCTTGTTTCCCTGCCTCACCGACAATTTCGGATACCTGATCCATGACCCCGCGACCAAGGCAACGGCCTCGGTCGACGCGCCGGAGGCGGCGCCAATCATCCAGGCGCTGCAGCGCGAGGGCTGGACCCTGACGGACATTCTCATCACCCATCACCACGGCGATCACGTCGGCGGCGTCGCCGAACTCAAACAGAGATATGGATGCCGGGTGGTCGCGCCGCACGACAAATCCGCTGAGATCGCCAATGTCGATCTGCGCGCCGCCCAGGGCGACGTCGTCAAGGTCGGGAGCCTGCTGGCGCGGGTGCTTGAAACGCCCGGACATACGCTCGATCACATCAGCTACGTATTCGACAACGAGAAGGCGGTGTTCGCCGCCGACACGCTGTTTTCAATCGGCTGCGGGCGTGTGTTCGAAGGGAACTATCCGATGATGTGGGATTCGCTGTTGAAGCTGCGGGTGCTGCCGGACGATTTCCGCCTCTATTGCGGCCACGAATATACCGCCGCCAACGCCAAATTCGCGCTGACCATCGAACCCGACAATGCGGCCTTGAAGGCGCGCGCCGAGGAAGTGACGCGGCTGCGGGCGGCCGGCAAGCCGACGGTTCCGACGCTGCTCGGCGAGGAGAAAAAGGCCAATGTATTCCTGCGTGCCGACGAGCCGGCCGTCATGGCCAGCGTGCGCATGAAAGGCGGCAGCGCCGCCGAGGTATTCGGCGAACTGCGCGAACGCAAGAACAAGTCCTGATGAGCGAGGCGGCGGCCGCAGCCGAGATCATCGCGGGCTTGCGCTGAAGCCGCATTCGATGGATTGCTTCGCGGAGCCTGTCATCGGGCGGCGCTTTGCGCCGACCCGTTGGCTCGCAATGACGGCGCGTTGCGCAACCGACCCGCACGAGTTCACCCTACAACGGTTTCCTCCAAATCATGTCCTTGGCCGCGATCAAACCGCCGCCGGCGATCAGCATCGCGGCCACGGCGATCGCGAGACTGGGCCTGGCAAAGCCTGCCAGCATCAGAAACGCCGTCGACAGCAGCGGCGTTGCGTAGGATGCGGCGCCGAGCACCCGGATGTCGCCGCGCTTCATTCCGATATCCCAGGCATAAAACGCCGCTCCGACCGGACCGACGCCGAGTGCCGCGATCGCCAGCCATTGCGCCGCGGTCTCCGGCCAGACCGTCGCCTCGACCACCCCGTGCGCCAGCGCCGCGAGCAGCGCCGTCGCCAGGCAAAACCCGGCGACCGCATCGGTCGGTACCGATTTGAGCTTGCGCGACATCACCGAATAGGCCGCCCACACGAACGCGGCGACAAACGCCGCGATCAGCCCGGGCAACTGGCCGGGCGCAAAGCTGCCGCTGCGATTGCCGGCGAACAACAACACGGTGCCGGCCAATCCCAATAGCGCCCCGATGATGTGGTGCGGCGCCAGCCGTTCGCCCGGCAATAGCGATGAAAACAAAACGATCAGCAGCGGCCAGAGATAATTCAGCAGCCCGGCTTCGGCCGGCGGTGCAAAGCGCAAGGCCAGGAAATACAGCGCGTGATAGCCGAACAACCCGCCGATCCCGACCATCCAGGCCAGCGGCGATTGGAGCAAGGCGCGAGCCGCGCCCGGGCGGCCGATCCAGGTCAGGAAACCGACCGCCGCGCCGATTGCAAACGTCATGGCCGCCAGTTGAAAGGCCGGCGTTGTCCCGGTCGCGACCGTGAGCACTGCGAGCAGCGACCACATCAGGATCGCGGTCAGCCCGATCAGCGTGGCGGTACGCGGGGTCATTGAGCCAAATGCTTTCCGTCATGGCCGGGCATAGCCGTCCGAAGGACGGCGTCGCTTCCGCTCGCCTATGTCCCGGCCATCCACGTCTTTATTGTCGCTCAGTTGCAAAGACGTGGATGCCCGGGACGAGCCCGGGCATGACGACCTCGTGACATCGTTGTCAATCGCAATGACGACCGGCGGTTGTCACGCGTGATACTGGCCGCCATTTATGGT
>JBDTKD010000334.1:0-7650 GCA_039935515.1 Bradyrhizobium sp. | reverse complement strand
ATATCGCGAACTGCGCGTAAAATCTGGCGGATTTCTCGATCTGTGTTTCACACCGGAGTCAGCGGCGGAAGTAACGTTGCAGCCGATCCGCCGGTTCAGCTTCGATGCCGCGATCATCTTCTCCGATATCCTGGTCGTTCCCTACGCGCTTGGCCGCGCGGTGCGGTTCGAGGCGGGTGAAGGCCCGCGGCTCGACCCGCTGGATACGCCGGAGCAGGTTGCAACGCTGGCGACACAGGCGGACTTCGCCAGGCTCGAGCCGGTCTATGAGGCGCTGCGTCGGGTTCGCCGCGAACTCGATCCTCAGGTTGCGCTGATCGGATTCTGCGGCGCGCCGTGGACGGTCGCGACCTATATGGTGGCCGGACAAGGCACGCCGGACCAGGCGCCGGCCCGGATGATGGCCTATCGCCATCCGGAGGCTTTCGCAGAGATCGTCGACGCGCTGGTCGAGAACTCGATCCAGTACCTGCTCGGGCAGTTGCAGGCCGGCGCTGACGCGCTGCAGATTTTCGACACCTGGGCCGGGGTGCTGCCGCCGCGCGAATTCGAGCGCTGGTCGGTCGAACCGACCCGGCGCATCGTCGAAGGCGTGCGTGCAAAGGTGCCGGGCGCGAAAATCATCGGCTTTCCCAGAGGCGCCGGCGCGCTGCTGCCCGCCTATGTCGGTTCGACCGGCGTCGATGCCGTCAGCATCGACTGGGCCGCCGAGCCGACATTGATCCGCGAGCGCGTGCAGAGCCGCGTCGCCGTTCAAGGCAATCTCGATCCGCTGGCGCTGATCGCAGGGGGCGCCGCGCTCGATCGCGCGATTGACGACGTGCTGGCGAACTATGCCGGCGGGCGGCTGATATTCAATCTCGGCCACGGCATCCTGCCGGAAACCCCGATCGCGCATGTCGAGCAGATGCTGCGGCGGGTGCGGGCGTATCAGGGCTAATCACACCGGCCGGCTGCGCTCGATGATGTCAGCCGCGCCCTTGTCCAGCAATTCGAGGCCGACGGCGCGACCGAGTTCGCGCGGCCGGTCGGCAGGCCCGGTGCGCGCGGCTTCGATGAACAGGCCGCCGGTGAGGTCGAGCACCGATGCGGTCAACGACATCCGCCTGCCCTCGATGGTTGAAAATCCCGCGATCGGCGAATTGCAATGGCCGTTGAGCACCCACAGCACCTCGCGCTCGGCATCGGCGCATCGGTGCGCGGCCGCGTCGTCGATGCGAGACAAGAGCTGTCGCGTCTGCCAATCGCCGGCCGCACACTCGACCGCGACGATGCCCTGCCCCGCCGCCGGCAGCATTTCCGCGACTGGAAATTCATAGGCAATACGACCGGCAAGGCCGACGCGCTCGAGCCCGGAGCGCGCCATGATCAGCGCATCCGCAGGGCCGACCCCGCCGCCGTCCGGCAACCGCTGCAATTCCCGCTGGTCGAGCTTGCGGACGCGGGTGTCGGCGGCGCCGCGATAGTGGATCACCTCGATGTCGGGGAACAGCCGCCGCGCATAGGCGGCGCGCCGCACGGCATTGGTGCCGATCTTGAATCCCCTGCCGCGCGACTGCCTGAAATCGTCGATCGCCAGTCCGGCGCGCAGCACCAGAACGTCGTTGGCCGGATCGCGCGGCAGCGTCGCGCCAATCACCAGCCCCGGGGTGTCTTCATTGCCGGGCATATCCTTCAGCGAATGCATCGCCGCATGCAGTTCGCCCGACCGCACCGCGTTGCGGATCTCGGCTACGAACGCGCCGCCCTTGCCGCCATGCGGCAACAGCTTGCCGGTCTGGTCGGAATCGCCTGTGGTCTCGAACTTGACGATCTCGACATCGGTGCCGGCCGCGGCCAGGCGGCGGGCAATTTCCGCGGTCTGGGCAAGCGCCATGACGCTCTTGCGTGTTCCGATCCGGATTCGAATTGCCACCGATACGCTCCATTCGACGCCCCCGTGAGGTCGGGGCTCGCATTCCGCCGCAACATGACCCGGCCGGTGCCGGGATGCAAACGCGACGACCCCGCTGAGGTCAGCGCGCGTCCTCAAGAATCATGTCGGACGCCTTCTCGGCGATCATGACAATCGGCGCGTTGGTATTGCCCGACACCAGGTCGGGCATCACCGAGCCGTCGACCACCCGCAGGCCATCGATGCCGCGAACCCGCAGCCGCTGATCGACCACCGCGAGCGGGTCGTTGCCCATGCGGCAGGTCGAGGTCGGATGATAGATCGTACTGCCGCGCTGGCGGCAATATTGCAGCAGTTCCGCGTCGGTCGAGACCTTCGGCCCGGGATCGAGCTCTTCGACCGCGTAAGGCTTGAGCGCCGGGGCGCCCAGGATCCGGCGCAATATCTTCAGGCCCTCGACAAAGGCGGTGCGATCGGCTTCCGTCGCAAGGTAATTGATGCGTATCTCGGGCGGGACCATCGGGTCGGCGCTCTTGATGCGAAGCGAGCCGCGGCTCTCCGGGCGCAATTGACAGACCGAGGCGGTAAATCCCGAAAACGCGTGCAGCTTCTCTCCCATCCTGTCGGTCGAGAACGGCAGGAAGTGGATCTGGATGTCGGGCGTCGCCAGCCGGGGACTGGTTCTGAAGAACGCTCCCGATGTGCCGGCGGCGATGGTCAACGGCCCCTTGCGCTGCGCCACGTATTGGACGCCGGCCATGACCCGGCGCAGCGGGGAATTGACAATGTCGTTCAGCGTGATCGCCTGCCTGCAGCGCATCACAATCCGAACCTGCATGTGATCCTGCAGATCGTTTCCGACACCGGGCGCATCGAGCACCACAGCGATGCCGTGCCGGTTCAACAGTTCCGCGGGCCCGACGCCGGACAGTTGCAGCAATTGCGGCGAGTTGTAGGCGCCACCGGATACCAGGATTTCCTTGCGCGCCTGCGCCGTCCTGAGCGTGCCGCCCTGCCGATATTCGACCGCGCGGGCGCGGCGTCCCTCGAACAGGATGTGTTGCGCCTGTGCGGAGGTTTCGATGTGCAGGTTGCTTCGGCGCCGCGCCGGACGAAGATAGGAAAATGCCGTGCTCGCCCGCCGGCCGCGGCGGGTCGTGGTCTGAAAGAATCCGGCGCCTTCCTGGGTCGCGCCGTTGAAGTCGGGATTGGTTGGAATGCCGGCTTCCGCCGCCGCCACCACAAAGGCCTCCGAAAGCGGATCGGCGTGCCTCCAGTCGGACACCGGCAGCGGGCCGCCGACGCCGTGAAACTCGTCGGCGCCGCGTTGCTGGTTTTCCGCCTTCTTGAAATAGGGCAGCACGTCGTCATAGCCCCAGCCCGCATTGCCACGCTGCCGCCAGCGATCATAGTCCTGGTGTTGGCCGCGAACGTAGAGCAGGCCGTTGATCGAACTCGATCCGCCCAGCACCTTGCCGCGCGGCTGGAACACCGTCCGCCCATCCAGTCCCGGCTCCGGTTCGGTCTGGTACATCCAGTTGACGGTCTTGTCCTTGAACAGCTTGCCATATCCAAGCGGCACATGGATCCAGAGGTTGGAATCCTTCGGCCCGGCCTCCAGCAGCAGTACCGAATTGCTGCCGTCGGCGCTCAGGCGATTGGCGAGCACGCATCCGGCCGACCCGGCACCGACGATGACGTAGTCGAATTCGAAAGTCCTGGACAAGCGGCTGGTTTCCCCGTGAACTGGAGTTCGGACCATCGATGCCTGTAAAGGCCAGGGTTCAGGACGAACCCTGCAGCTCCATCGGCTGCAAGCCCAACCGCTGAAACAGATCGATATCCTTATCGTTTCCCGGATTGCCCGCTGTCAACAAAGTGTCGCCGATGAAAATCGAGTTCGCACCGGCAAAGAAGCACAGCGCCTGCATTTCATCGCTCATGGCAGTACGTCCGGCCGACAGCCGCACCACCGATTCCGGCATCATGATCCTTGCCAGCGCGACGGTACGCACGAACTCGATCGGATCGATCGGCGCCGCGTTCGCCAGCGGCGTGCCGGGGATCGGGATCAGCATGTTGATCGGAACGCTTCGGGGTGTTCGGGAAAATTGGCGAGCGTCGTCAGCATCTCGATGCGATCGCTCGCCTGTTCACCCATTCCGACAATTCCGCCGCAGCAGACCTTCATGCCGGCGGCGCGCACGTGCTCGAGGGTCTCGATGCGATCGGCGAAGTTTCGCGTGGTGATGATTTCGCCGTAGTAGCGCTCCGAAGTATCGATGTTGTGATTGTAGTAGTCGAGACCGGCATGGCTCAGTTGCTCCGACTGGGCGCGGTCGAGCATGCCAAGTGTCATGCAGGTCTCCATCCCCAGCGCCTTGACGCCCTTCACCATGGCAACGACGGCTTCCATGTCCCGGGGTTTCGGGTTTCGCCACGCCGCACCCATGCAGTAACGGGTCGCGCCGCTGTCGCGCGCCTTCCGCGCCTCGGCGATCACGTGCTCGACTTCCATCAGCTTGGAGGCGGTCAGGCCGGACTCGTAATGCACGGACTGGCTGCAATACGCGCAATCCTCGGGGCAGCCGCCGGTCTTGATGCTCAGAAGACGGCTGAGCTGGACCCGATTCGGATCGAAGTTGGCGCGATGCACGGTCTGCGCCTTGAACAGGAGATCGTTGAGGGGCATCCGGTACAGCACGGCCGCCTCCGCTGCGGTCCAGGTCTTGCCGCGGTGCGAACGGATCGCCGGCGAATTCCCGTCAAGGCCGGTTACTTCATGGGTCGTTGCAAGCGTCATGGTCCCTCCAAAGCTCCGGGCCCGCTTGCGCCAGGACGCGTCGAGCCCGCCGGATCGCGGCGCGTCGGTGGCGCCGCGGCGGCCGCATTGGGCCGCGGTTTCGATTACATTGTAATTTCAGAAGGATAAAGGTCTATCGCAACACGGCGCCGTTTTGCCTCGGGCGGCCGACGGATGGCTTCCGATCCCGGCAGGTTCTTGCAGACGGCTGGCATTCTCCGGCGCCGCACTTTTGCCCGGCCACTTTGCCAGGACTTCCCGATTGTCCTTGTCAAACTTGCCAGATCAGGCCAGATTTGAATGGAACCGGCCTGGCTTCAAAGGCGCCGGTCAATGACAACGATAACATCGGGGCGGGAACCATGAATAGATCACCTATTGTGTGCGCCGCATTGCTCGGCGCAGCCAGCCTGTTGACAGCACCTGTCTACGCGCAGGAGACCAAACAGGAGAGCAAGTCGGCATCGGGCCAGGCGATGATTGCGCCGGTCACGCAGCAGCAACTCAATGCCGCCGGCAAGAGCGCCAGCAATTTTCTGCTGACCAACGTCAACTACGCCCAGACGCGCTTTCATCCTGCCAAACAGATCGATCGCGACAACGTCAAGAACCTGCATGTCGCCTGGATCTTCCAGACCGACGTCAAGGAATCGCTGGAGACCTCGCCGATCGTGGTCGACGGCGTGATGTATGTGACGACGTCGTTCAGCCACGTCTACGCCCTTGACGCCAAGACCGGCGCGCAGCTCTGGCACTACAATCACAAGATGGGACCGATCACGACCTATTGCTGCGGTCCGAACAATCGCGGCGTCCAGGTCCTCGGCGACCTCGTCTATGTTGCCACGCTCGATTCCAAGCTGGTCGCCCTCAATGCGAAGACCGGTGACGTGGTCTGGACGACCGACATCGCCGATCCGGAACTCGGATACAGTGAAACCATGGCTCCGACCGTGGTCAAGGATAAGGTCCTGATCGGAACCAACGGCGGCGAATACGGCATCCGCGGCTTCCTGAGAGCCTACGATGCGAAGACCGGCAAGCTGCTGTGGAACTTCAACACCATTCCGGAGAACTCGGTCGGCGTCTGGGCCACGAAGGATGCCACCGGCCGCGACATGCATCGCGACATCCAGGCCGAGAAGGATCTGCTTGCCAAGACCGGCGATCCCTATGCCAAACTCGGCGGCGGCGTCTGGCAGAATCCTTCGGTCGATCTCGCCACCAACCGGATCTATTTCGTCGTCGGCAATCCATCGCCCGACCTCGACGGCTCGAACCGCCCCGGCGACAACCTCTATACGGATTCGCTGGTCTCGCTCGATCTCGATACCGGAAAATACGTCTGCCACTTCCAGTACATCGCCCATGATCTGTGGGACCTCGATGCAGTCAGCCCGACGGTGCTGGTCGACGTCAAGGACAAGAACGGCAAGACCATCCCCGGCGTCATCCATGCCGGCAAGACCGGCCACATCTATGTCAACGACCGCAAGGATTGCAGCCTGATCCGCTTCTCCGAAGCGATGGTGCCGCAGGAGAGCATGTGGACCCTTCCCACCAAGGACGGCGCGCGGATGCTGCCGGGCGCCAATGGCGGCGTCGAATGGTCGCCGATCGCCACCGACCCCGGACAGGGGCTGGCCTACGCCATCAACCTCAATCAGCCGATGACCTATCATGTCGACAGTTCGCCCTATCCGAACGGCAAGCTGTGGCTTGGCGGCGCCTTCAAGGTCATTCCGAACGTAAAGCAGACCGGCAACATCACCGCGGTGAATTACAACACCGGCAAGATCAAATGGCAGGTGAAGACGCCGCAGCCAATGATCGGCGGCATTCTCGCCACCGCCGGCGGTCTGGTGTTCACCGGCGAAGGCAATGGCAAGTTTGCGGCCTATAACTCCTCGAACGGCAAGGAATTGTGGAGTTTCCACGCCGGCGCCGGGGTCAACGCGCCACCCTCCACCTACATGCTGGGCCGCAAGCAATACATCGTGGTCGGCGCGGGCGGCAACACCCAGGTCGACTACCACCGCGGCAACAACATCATCGCCTTCTCGCTCAATTGAACGCGACAGGCTATCCTCGAACAGCGAAGCGGGACCGGTTGCGGTCCCGCTTCTTCTGATGGACGGCATTGGGTTGGAATGATGGACGACAGACTGAAGGCGTGGGTTTCCGGCATCATCGCATCATTGGTGGTTGTGTCGGCAGCGCCGCTCCGCGCCCAGGGCGTCGAGGAAAAGACCCAGGTCTGTGCCGGCTGCCATGGCGAGGACGGCAAGCCGGTCGACAAGACCATCCCGACCATCTGGGGACAACAGGCGGGCTACATTTATATTCAGCTTCGCGACTTCAAGCGGGGCGACCGCAAGAGCGAGATCATGCAGCCGATCGTCTCGTCGCTGGAGCGCGACGACATGCTGGCGATCGCCGAGTATTTCTCGAAAAAGCCATGGCCCGATCTGGGTCAGCCCCGCGCGCCCAAGGCTGTTGCGGAGCGAGCCCTGAGCGCCAACGCCTCGGTCGGCTGCACCGGCTGCCATCTCGAACGATTTCAGGGCGACGGCACCGTGCCGCGCCTGGCCGGCATGGGCCGCGACTACCTGACCAAGACCATCGCCGATTTCCGCAGCCGCGCCCGCGGCAACAATCCCGGCATGTCCGACCTGATGCTCGCAACATCGCCCGACGACCTCGCGGCGTTGACGGAATATTTGTCGGGCCTTTGAGCGCGCCGGCGCTTTTTTTGCGGCCGTGGCTTCATCCTTCGAGACGCGGCCAAGTGGCCGCTCCTCAGGATGAGGTCTCAGACCCTCATGGTGAGGAGCGTGGCAACGCCGCGGTCGCGGTAGGGACGCCCATTACTGAGCGCCCCCCGCACAGATCCGTACGTGCCCGATTCGGGCATACGGCTCCCACCTCGGGTGAGTGACGGCGAAGCGGACGC
>JBDTKD010000333.1:0-2667 GCA_039935515.1 Bradyrhizobium sp. | reverse complement strand
ATCTTCGAAGCCAGGGGTTGTGGGTCCCTGCGTTCGCAGGGACGACTGCCGAGATTGCCACCAAAATCATCGAGCCGCTCAATGATTATCGCGCGCGACGCCGACGCGGCCTGCGATGTCGCGATAGCGCGTCGCGAATTCCATGCAGGCGCCGGTGGCGTGCTGTCCGACGGTCGAGCGATAGAGCTCCTGCCACGGCGTCTGGTTGGCCGGGTATGGGAAGCCGCCTTTGGCCTTGAGTTCGGCGCGCCGCCGCTTCAGTTCCTCTTCCGGGATCAGGATGTTGGCGCTGCCCTTGTTGAGGTCGATGCGGACCTTGTCGCCGGTCCTGAGAATCGCCAGCCCGCCATCGGCCGCGGCCTCCGGCGTCGCGTTCAGGATCGACGGCGAGCCCGAGGTGCCGGACTGGCGGCCGTCGCCGATGCAGGGCAGAGACAGGATGCCGCGCTTGATGAGGGCGGCGGGCGGCTGCATGTTGACGACTTCGGCGCCGCCGGGATAGCCGATCGGGCCGGCGCCGCGCACGAACAGGATGCAGTGCTCGTCGATATTGAGCGCGGGATCCTCGATGCGGTGGTGATAATCTTCCGGCCCCTCGAACACGATGGCGCGCCCCTCGAACGCATTGGGATCCGCGGGATTGACCAGATAGCGGTCGCGGAACTCGCTGGAGATCACGCTGGTCTTCATGATCGCGGAATCGAACAGATTGCCACGCAGCACCAGGAAGCCGGCATCCTTCACCAGCGGCTTGTCGTAAGCCCGGATCACGTCGCCGTCGGGTTTCGCCGCCGCGCGGCAGTTCTCGCCGATGGTGTGGCCGTTGACGGTCATGGCGTCTTCATGGATGCGCTTGTGCTGCATCAATTCGCGCACCACCGCCGGCACGCCGCCGGCGCGATGATATTCCTCGCCGAGATAGAAGCCGGCGGGCTGCATGTTCACCAGCAGCGGAATTTGGTGGCCGAATGTCTGCCAATCGTCGATCGAGAGGTCCACGCCGATATGGCGGGCGAGCGCATTGATATGGATCGGCGCATTGGTCGAGCCGCCGATCGCCGAATTGACGACGATGCAGTTTTCGAACGCCTTTCGGGTCAGGATGTCGGACGGTTTCAGGTCTTCCCACACCATGTCGACGATGCGCGTGCCGGTCTCATAGGCGATCTGGCCGCGTTCGCGGTAGGGCGCCGGGATCGCCGCGCAACCCGGCAGCGACATGCCGAGCGCCTCGGCCAGCGAATTCATGGTCGAGGCGGTGCCCATGGTGTTGCAGTGGCCGACCGATGGCGCCGACGAGGCCACGATATTCATGAATTCCTCGTAGTCGATCTCGCCGGCGACCAGCCTTTCGCGGGATTTCCAGACCACGGTACCGGAGCCGGTGCGCTGGCCGTCGTGCCAGCCGTTCAGCATCGGCCCGCCCGAGAGCACGATCGCCGGCAGGTTGACCGTCGCCGCCGCCATCAGGCAGGCGGGGGTCGTCTTGTCGCAGCCCGTGGTCAGGACGACGCCGTCCAGCGGATAGCCGAACAGGATTTCGACCAGTCCGAGATAGGCCAGATTGCGGTCAAGTGCCGCAGTCGGGCGCTTGCCGGTCTCCTGGATCGGGTGCATCGGGAATTCCATGGCAATGCCGCCGGCGGCGCGGATGCCCTCCCGGACCCGATGCGCCAGTTCGAGGTGATGGCGATTGCAGGGCGACAGGTCGTTGCCGGTCTGCGCGATGCCGATAATGGGCATGCCGGACTGCAGTTCGTGTCGGGTCAGGCCATAGTTGAGGTAGCGCTCGAGATAGAGCGCGGTCATCCCCGGATTATGCGGGTTGTTAAACCATTCGCTGGAGCGGAGCTTGCGCCTGGTGGTTCCCGGTAGCGGCTTGTTCATCGTTTCTCCCGCAGCGCACATGCCTTGTTTTTGCGCGTCATGTTCGTATCGGCGGCCGATGTTTGCATGCCACCGCCCCGATCGCAATGTGGGCGGCGAACCGGACTTGTATTCGACTTTGATCCGACGACACCGCCAAAAAAGTCTGGTAAGACCCCGGGTTAAGCAGAGGACGACCGCGGCATTGAGCGCGGAAGCCGTCGGATCGGGAGGGTATGGATGTCGTCGGTTCAGATTCGCGACGTGCGGAAATCGTTCGGTAATTTCGAAGTCCTGCACGGCGTGACCATCCCGATCGAGGACGGCGCCTTTGTGGTGCTGGTCGGCCCCTCCGGCTGCGGCAAGTCGACCCTGTTGCGGATGCTCGCCGGGCTCGAAAACATCACCTCGGGTACGATTTCGATCGGCGAGCGGGTCGTCAACAATGTCCAACCCAAGGAGCGCGACATCGCAATGGTGTTCCAGAACTATGCGCTCTATCCGCATATGACGGTCGCCGACAATATGGGGTTTTCCCTCAAGCTGCGCGGCGCAAGCGCGAACGAAATCTCCGCCGGCGTCAGGCGCGCCGCCGAGATTCTGGATCTGACGCCGCTGCTTGAGCGCTATCCCCGGCAATTGTCCGGCGGACAGCGCCAGCGCGTCGCGATGGGGCGCGCCATCGCGCGGCGGCCCAAAGCGTTCCTGATGGACGAGCCGCTATCCAACCTCGACGCCCGCCTGCGCGCCCACATGCGCGCGGAGATCGCCCAGCTGCAGGAAATGACCGGAGTCACCACG
>JBDTKD010000332.1:0-6717 GCA_039935515.1 Bradyrhizobium sp. | reverse complement strand
GCCGAGTGTTTTCGAGAGCACAAAAAACAAGCGGCAATCCCCTTCGGACGCGAGCGCGGCGAGGCCGGTCGCGCGCCCCGTCATACGCGGGCTTGACCTGCGTATCCATCCATCGTCGCGAGAAACCCGGCGGCTCCAAATTCCGCAAAGCGGCGTTGCGTTACCCCAGCCGCCAGCCGACCTCGGCGGCGAAGCTCTGGTAGAATTCGGCGTCGTAGGCGCGTTCCGGCGTTTGCCGGACGCGCTCGTCGAGGCGATGGGCGTCGTCGCCGACCAGGATGCGCCAGCGCCCGGCCTTGACCCCCTCGAGAATAAGGGTCGCCGCGGCGGCCGCCGTCATCGGCGCTTCGTCGCGGAAGCTGCGGGCCCGGTCGGCCGCGATCTGCTGAATTTGTTCATCCGGCATCGCAGCCTGATCGACGCCCATGCCCTTCAGGCGCTGCCGCACCTGCAGGATCTCGTTCGGGCCGAGCTGGTCGGACTCGGTGCCGCTCAGCACTTTCCGGGAGTTCGATACGATCGAGGTGCCGATATGGCCGGGCATCACGACCGAGCATTTGATATGCGGGGCGTTCAACCTGAGATCGTTGATCAACGCCTCGGTGAATCCCTTCACCGCGAATTTGGCTGCGCTATAGGCCGTGTGTGACACGCCGAGCCCGATCGAGGCCCAGAAACCGTTGACGCTCGAGGTGTTGACGATGTGGCCCTCATCGGCCTTCAGCAGCATCGGCAGGAAGGTGCGAACGCCGAGATAGACCCCGCCCCAGCAGATGTTGAAGGTCCTTTCCCACTGCTCGCGTGTGTTGGTGAACAGGCTGCCGCCACCACCGATCCCGGCATTGTTGAACAAGAGATGGATCCGGTCGGTCGCCTGCTGTTCGGCGAGCTCGTCCCGAAAGCGCTTGAGCTGGTCTTCAATCGAAACGTCGGCGATGTGCGTGGTGATGCGCAGGCCCTGCGGCAGCTTCTCGACCTCGCAAAGCCGCTTGGTCTCGGCCATCGCGCTGGCCGAAACATCGCACATCGCGACATTGCAGCCTTCGGCGACCAGCTGGCGCGCCAGCTCGCGGCCCATGCCTGTGCCACCACCGGTGATGACCGCCGTCTTTCCTGCAAAGTCCTTCATGTGAAACGCTCGCCTTTCCAATTGCAAAGAGACCACCGAACCGCCAGCTCAATAAGTCGCAACGCAGCCGGCGAGCAAGCACAATCGGCTGCGTCGGTTCGTTCGACCTCTTGTCAGGCGATCCCGAGACCGAAGCCGACGGCGCACACGGCGCGGCGATTCTGAACGTCTGTTCATTATACTATTTTCGGCGGCAGGGAACGCAATGGTCGGAGTTTCGTTCCCCATCGGCTTAGTTCACCCCAGGGAGATCTCCATGAAGAAGTTTTCTTATGTTCTGGCCGCCTTGGCCGTTACCGCGCTCACCGTGCCATCGATCGCCAGCGCAGAAGATGCAAAGCCCGGCATGGCCAAGGAAGGCATGCACAACGAAGGCATGATGCACGGCAAGCACACGATGGTGGTCCATCATCACCATCATCACCACCATTATCATCACCACACGATGAAGAAGGAGATGTAAGACGAATGGCCCCGCGATCGGGGCCATTTTTTTGTGGGGCACAAGCGCAATTTCCACCTCATTGGCTTCATCCTTCGAGACGCATCGCTGCGCGATGCTCCTCAGGATGAGGTGTTCTTCCCTGATGAGGTGCTAGACCCTCATGGTGAGGAGCGCGTCTGCGCGCGTCTCGAACCATGAGGCCTCGGAGAAACCATCCCAGTGGCTTCATCCTTCGAGACGCATCGCTGCGCGATGCTCCTCTGGATGAGGTCTCTCAGCCCCTCATGGCAAGGTCTCAGACCCTCATGGCGAGGAGCGCGCCTTTGCGCGTCTCGAACCATGAGGCCTCGGGACAAGCAACCGCTTGACAAAGCCCAGGGGCGGACTGAAAGCTGCGCGGACGATGTCGGTTCGAGTGCAATAAGGAGCAACGCAATGGCGCACGTCGTGGTCATGTACAAGACGCCGAAAGACACCGCCGCTTTCGACAAATATTATTTTTCGACCCATGTTCCCATTGCGAAAAAGATACCCGGGCTCAAGAAGTTTGAAGTGAGCCAGGGCCCGGTTGCAACTCCGGCCGGCCCGTCCGCCTTTCATCTCATTGCGACGCTGCATTTTGACAATCTGGCCGCGGTACAGGCCGGCTTCGGCAGCGCCGAGGGCAAGGCCGCGGCCGCGGATCTACAAAAGTTCGCGACCGGCGGCGCCGATATGATCCTGTTCGACAACCGCGAGGTGTGAGCGGGATTACCTTGAGCGTGGAGCCGGTTCTGATTGAATCAGAACCGGCTCTAGTTCCTGTTTTGACGCGTTTTCTTCACGCGAACCGGTGCCCACTTCGCTCGAAAACGCTATAGCGCAGCGGCGGGCTGGTCTACATAATTTCGGCTTTTTCGTTATCCCCTATGGGCGAATGGGATACCTTGGCCGATCCATCATCAGCACCGTCGTTGGCGCCATCGCGCTGGTTTGGTGCGGCTATTGCCGGGCCGAGCCGACCGTCGTGAGCTCGTTTTCGGGGCTGACCACGGACCGCGAGGTGGCATCCTCGCGGGTCTGCATTGATATGGACGGTCATTTCTTCGAATGGAAATGGGGCAACGTGCCGTTCGCGTCGTCCTGCATCGAAAATCATCCGGTCAGGAAGGTGTCGACGGCCCCCCAGACGGAAGCCTGCTACTTTGATTGTTCGAACACCTCGCTAAGCTGCCTGACATCGGTCCTGGACGGTCACGCGCCAAAAGCCTGCATGGATGATCTTGCAGCCTGCATGTCGCAGTGCAAGGGCGGCTCGGACGCAGCCATGCGAGACTGGCTCGGCGAAGCGCCCTGAGTTTCCAACCCGCACTTCGCGGCGCTGCCCTATTCCGACCCTCGCTTCGCTCCCGAAAGGGCCGCGCGGCACGGCACAGCACAACGCCGCACAAGCGGAGTATGATCGCTTGGCGGCGCTGGTTTAGGTGCCGAGCCCTCAAATCCCCCGGCCTCTCGTGGGTCGGCGCATCCCCCGCAAAGGTTCAAGTCCGGCCGGATAATTTTCCAGCGAATTTGCTGTTGAAAACCAGCCGCGCGACCTCGTGGTGCCTCGACTCAACCTCACTGTCCCGACAGGTCGCGGGCCGGCAAAAAGCCCGGCGGCTTCACGTAGGAGACGACGCCCATGCCGGCGCTCGTGGTTCATGCCTCAAAAGACCGCAAGAGCCAGCGCACCCTCTATATCAGCCCGGCGATCGCCGTGGCGAAGGCTCGGGGATTGTCCAGGAAGGGTTGGCACGTTCACGTCGTGGATGCCGACGGTCGCATGTTCTATCAGGAGCAGTTCGACGAGCTGCTGCGGGCAGGCCTGAGACCGGCGGCCAAATCCTGATCCATAGCGTTTTCGAGCGAAGTGTGGGTACCGGTTCGCGCGAAGAAAACGCGTCAAAACAGAAAGCTAAAGCCCGGTTCTGATTCAATCAGAACCGAACAGGCCTTACGCCGGTCAGGCGCTGCGATAGCCGCTCGAAATGGTCCTCCTTGAGATCCTGCTCCAAATCGATGATGAGGCGGTTGAGCCGGGACCGTGTGTGATCGTCCAGCCGGGTTGTCGTCAGCCAGCGGCATCGTGCAAGCCAGTCTTCCAGCTTGCGGCGGTCATCACTCCTCATCGTGATTCCATCCGTTCATTCCACTTCCATCCATCGCGCTCTCGGAAATGAACGATGGAGCCGGACAATGGTTCAGAGCCAAGGCGCGAATGCGGCGGCGTTCGCGCCGGCATGGCTCTGGAGTGGATCGCGCCACCAAGGCGTACTATAGTCAATCGATTGGTTTCTCTGACTGGAGGTTGGCATGGTCAAGCTGATTTTTGCGATCCTTGCGCTTGCAACGGCCCTTGTTGCCACCTCGGTACAGGCTCAAACATATGATCCCAACTATCCCGTCTGCATGCACGTCTATGGCCAGCTGGAGGGCGAACGGATGGATTGCATCTTCACCTCGCTCCGCCAGTGCGCAGCCAGCGCCTCGGGTCGTCCGGCGACGTGCCTGATCAATCCCTATTTCGCGCCCAGATCAAGCCGACGCAGACACTAAGTTCGTAACTGGAAATCCACCAGCCCGTGGTGGCGGTGGCATGCCCGAACGCATCATGCTCGCGCCCGGTAGTCGCGAACCATGAGCGGCACCGAGGCGATCTCGATCATCGAGCGATTGCGGGCCGACAAGTCAATGAAATACGGCGCGGGGTTCGTTTCCTTACCCGCGCCGGGCAACGCCGAGGATTGGGCATACCTCGGCTCCTATCCTGGGACGAAAATCGTGGCAGCCGACAGGGCTGCCAACCATTTGCATCTACTTTCCAGGCGGTTTGTATTTGCCACGAAGCTCAGTTGCCTTTTTCCGAACCTGTATCAACTCGTCCTGCGTGAGCAGACGTGTGAGCTTTACATGGTGCATGGCTCCGGACGCGACAACAACACCAGAAATCGCAGCCGCCGCACTGGGCTCAGGTACATCAAAGATCGCTAAAACGCCGGGGCCATCGACAGGCGTGCCGTACATTGCGATCAATTTGCCACCCGCCGCTTCCATCAAGCTCTTGGCGGCGTCAAAGCGACTGACTGTTGGATTGTCCATGATACTATTCAAAGCTTGTGGGGTGTACTGTCCTGTTAAACAGAAGTGCATGGCATGTTCTCCTGCCTGTGGTGAAAAAGAAACCCTCCGAGATATCGGACGGATTGTGGAAAATATAAAAAATGAAGAGTCTGCAAGGCCCTGCCGTGGGCATGACGCCGCTGCAATTCGCGGGACTTCGGCACTTCCCGATGGCGGCTCTCACAACGCTACATCAGATTACTGCTACACGGAAGAGCTACCGCGATTCCTGCGCCAGCGAATTGAGCGTGGCGTAGCCGCGCCATCGGGCGTACGTTTCAAATTCATTGCGGTCTGGGCAAAAGGAGGTCCCGCCATGTACGCCGCTATTCGGCAGGGTAAAGCAAGGGCCGGAATGGTCGAAGAACTGACACGCAGGATCAAGGAAGGTGCCATTCCAATCATCAGCGACGTCGAAGGCTTTATGGCCTACTACGTGGTCTATGCGCCGGACGACACCGTTACGGCCATCAGCATCTTCAACAATCACGCGGGAGCGGAGGAGTCGAACAGGCGCGGCGTCGCGTGGATCGAGCAAAATCTGACGCCACTGCTTGTCGGGCCAGCGACAGCAGTAGCCGGGCCGGTGATCGTTCATACGTTGGCGTGACCGCTTTCTGTGGCAAAACGGAAGTGTTGGCCGCGCGGAAAGAATGACGCGAATGAGCCAAAGGGACACCTGATCGGCGTCGAAGCCGGTTGTGTGCCATTTCTCATTCATTGGCCGGTCGCAAAGTGCTAAGCTCGATGGATTAGACAAAGCGTCTTCTCGGGGGAGGCCACATGCGGCGGCGCGAGTTCATCACGTTACTCGCGGACGTCGCGGACCGCCGCCCGATTGTTTGCCGGCCCTGGGCTGACTGGCTGTACGGACGCCGGTAGATTAGTTAGCTTGAGCATATTGGCGACGCGCAAGCGACGTAATAGGGGTCTCGGGCGGCGACTACATCACAGAAAAATAGTGAGTTGGGCTGAACGGCCCCTACACAAGGGAGAATCGCGATGTTCTTCGTTCAAGAAGGCTTCACCTATCGAAATTTCCTGATGGATATGATTGCGGTGTTCGGATTTGTCGTATGGTTCTGGCTTCTCATTGTAATCTATGGCGACCTGTTCAGGCGTCACGACATCTCCGGTTGGGGTAAAGCGTTATGGGTGCTAGCGCTGGTTCTAACCTCCTACTTCGGCATCTTTGCCTACGTAGTTACCCAAGGGAGGGGCATGGCCGAGCGTAACGCTCAGCAGGCTCAACAGGCACGCGATGAATTGCGGCGCATCATTGGCTTTAGTGCCGCAGACGAAATTACTAAGCTTGACCAGCTAAAAAAGTCGGGATCAATAACCGACGTCGAGTACACACGTCTTCGCGCCAAGCTGGTCTCGTAGGGGTGGACTTGGCAGTGGACTTGGCCGTTCAGCAATCGGCGTAGAGGAGTTGGTGATCAACCCCAAGACCGTGAAGGCGCTCGGCCTCGCCGTGCCGCCTTCGCTGCTCGCCCGCGCCGACCAGTGACCGAATGAAGCCAGCTTCGAGCGACCGACGACCGATCCATCATTCTCCGATTTTCTGGATCGGCATAGCTCTGTGCTTGGCGGCTATCGCAATCTACCTTTGGTCCGACGATCTCTCGTGGCGACCGCCACCGATCCCATAATGAAGAACTGGCCACGATAGGCTCGCTCAGTTCTCATCTGAGACATGCCGATGGCCGCTCAGAAGATCAAGCGCCGGCTCGCGCTCGCTCCGCGCCGTCACGGCTCTTGTTCTCATTCAGCTTTAATGATTAATTGACAGAATACCGGGGAGATTTGCCGTGCCCGCAAGGCTTATCCGTGCCGCCTCAGTTATTGCAGCTGTCGGTGTGATCATATGGGTCGGAAATGCGCGTGCAGAAATACTCATCACGACCGCCGCCATATCGCGCGGCGAGTTAACAATTATCGGAAGGGTTAGGCGAGCGCGCGAGCCCAGCGTGCAGATTAAAATCAATCCGAGCAAGAC
>JBDTKD010000331.1:0-8380 GCA_039935515.1 Bradyrhizobium sp. | reverse complement strand
GATCGAATCTTTTGCCCGGCCTCCGCTGGCGCTCTTGCCGGAATGGTTTGCTTGGGGCGCGCTGCCCCCCGCGCGGCGCAAGGGATCGCTGACGTTCGTCCAGGACGGTCTCCCCAACCTTCCGCGCCCCGGACCCTCCGGCTTGTGCAGGCCGGGTGATCCCCCTCCCACCCAGCTACAAAAGGAGAATGATCCATGACCATGATGACCCGGACTCAGAACGAGCAGCCTGTTTCAAGCGGCTTTCGCGTTGACGTGTCTCGCGGCAAGCGTGTTGGCCGCGTATCGTCGGAATGGTTTTCCCGCCCCGATGACGAGCGTTATCTCAGCCTGACCGATCTTCATGATGCGGTCCGCTGCCGCGCCGAATGCGCACAGGTTCGCATCGTGGAAAGCCGCGCCGTAAAGGTAGAGGCGAGACGCGATCATGCCGAGCGGTTGGCTTTGTTGGTGCCGGGACGTGACGAACCGGTGGCGTCAACACATTGGAGTTTTGGGCAATTGTGCACCCTTGTCGGTGCGCCATCATCCTATATGCGGCAGCTTCCCGCAGCCTTGGCCGGGATCAATCTGCAACATGGCCTGCTCTCCCATCGCGCCGAGTTGCTGAAAACATTGGAAACCGATGACGGTGGCGTTGAGCTTCGCGCCGTCACCGGCCCGGATTATGGCCGCATCTGGGATCACGAGCTTGTCGCCGCCGTGATTGACATCGCGGGCAACGGCACCGGCGACACCATGTGGAAGGTGCCGGGCGTGCTGGATTGGGCGACCATGACGCATAATCCGTTCGTGGACATCACTAAGGATACCACGACGCTTTATGCCAGCGACCGCGATGTTTTTCTGTTTCTGGTGGACGATACCCATCCTATCGAGGCGGGACGCTTGGCGGACGGATCGCCAGACCTGTACTTTCGGGGCTTCTATTGTTGGAACTCGGAAGTTGGATCAAAGACCCTCGGTATCGCTTCGTTCTATCTCCGCGCCGTCTGCATGAACCGCAATCTGTGGGGCGTCGAGAATTTTGAGGAGATCACGATCCGGCATTCCAAATTTGCCGCACAGCGTTTTGCGCACGAGGCGGCACCGGCGCTTGCGAATTTCGCCAATTCCTCGCCCGCTCCGTTCATCACCGGCATCAAGGCGGCGCGGGAGCGGATCGTCACCCGCAGCGACGAGGACCGCGAGAGCTTTTTGCGCAAGCGCGGGTTCTCCAAATCGGAGACGGCGAAGATCATCGAGACCGTGTTGAGCGAGGAAGGTACCAAACCGGAAAGCATCTTCGATTTCGTGCAGGGCATCACGGCGCTCGCCCACAGCAAGACCCATCAGGACAGCCGCCTCGAGTTGGAGGGCAAGGCCAGGAAACTGTTGGAGCGCGCCGCCTGACACCAACGCGGGCGAGCCGCGCGGTCAATGGCGTGCCGCGCGGCTCGTCGTCTGCTCGGAGTTCCAACATCATTGAATCTTCAATTTCCGCCGATCCGCAATTTGCGGATGGCGCGCGACCGCGCGTTCCCCGCGGGTCGCGCTACGCGCGGCTCGCGAAGTCACGCAAATAATGTTAAAAATATGATTGCCGAACTTGATCGCGAACGACGATCAACCTATTCGACAATTCGGTCTTCAAACAAACCGTCGCGCAACCAAAACTCTCCACTTGGACGCAGTGCTACGCACGGTCGCAAGATGAAAAGGGGAACGGCATGCTCGACATCGATTGGCGGTCGGCGGCAGCTTATGAACAAGCCAAGGTCATCCCCGCCTCAGGCTTCGCCTGGGAGTATCTTCGTCGCGATGATGACTATCATCACGATTTCGAACGAGTGAACCGCCGCAAGTCTCCAGCTACTACAACCCTGGAAGCGTTCTCACAGCGCTGGGGGCTGCGATTTCCCACGCGACCCGATGGAACCGGCTGATCGGGAGTCGGTATTCTGGATTCCAAGCCTGCAGCCCGAGGCCGTGCTGTTGTCGGTGGCGGCGTCCGCCCGCGCGTCCGCGGCAGCGCCGGTCGATCTGACGCATCTCCCCGGTCTTGATCTGCGGCGTGCCGCAGATGGCTGGCATGGCGTGTGGCGCGCGTTCGGGACCGTCCATCAATTCTGGCTCGTTCAAGAGCCATCGGACAGCGCCGCAGGCTATACGCTGGTTTTGCCGCTCGACGCCTTGTTCGAGTTGCGCGCGCATGCGGCGAGGCGATTTTGGCGCGCTCTTAGCGGCCGGTCTCCGGGCCGCCCGTTTCGGGTGATGCCAGATCAACTCCGGGAATTGCATATTCTGACATTGCGTGCCCTCGACGCGCGCCAGTGCGGCGAGAGCTACCGGACCATCGCCGAAGCTCTCCTTGGGTTTCGTGGCAACAAGACCGATTGGGAAGGCGATCCGCGCAAAAACAAAGCGCGCCGTCTCGTGGCATCGGGCCTGCGAATGATGCGGGGCGGTTACCGAACGCTGCTGCACTACCCGATCAAGCTGCCCCGCCGTTAGCGCCCTCGTTAATCCGTTGGAGCCTAAGTTGGTACAGCTCCACACTTGACGCGTTTTCCTTGGGTTTCGGGGTGCCGTCAACGTATGTGCGCAAATACGGCACGCTCCAAGCCACCGTTTCTCCGCCACGGTTAGCCATGACGCGCTGTCGCCGCCGACAGCACGCGATCCTTAAAACCGAAGGTGATGTTGATGCCCGACCCGATGGCAGGTCTGCCGCCACGACTTCTGCGCACGCCCGACGCCGCGCGCTTTCTCGGCGTCTCCAACCGTACCCTGGAGAAGCATCGAACCTATGGCACCGGGCCGGTCTATCGCAAGATCGGCGGCCGTGTCGTCTATGCGGTCGAGGATCTGCAAGCCTGGTCGGCGATCGGCGCGCGCAAGTCGACAACGGACCAGACCGCACAGCGCGTTTTCCCGGCCCGCCGATTGACCGCGGCCGAACGTGGGGCGCGCTGAATGACGCTCAGTGTCGAGCAGGAACGACGGCGCGCGCCGCGCCAGAGCGAGCGGGCCCGGCTCGATCCCTTCGTGGTGATCGGCGGTGACGCCAGTCCGCGTGATCAGCGCGACCTGATGGAGCGGCCGTTCTTCTCGCTGTCGAAATCGCCGCGTACCAAGCCGATCCTCTACCGCGCCAATGACATCGAGGTGCAGGTGTTCGGCATGCCCGAGCATGGCATGGCAACGATCTGGGACGCCGACGTGCTGATCTGGGCCGCGAGCCAGATTGTCCGGGCCGAGAATCTGGGCCTTGCCACCTCGCGCTTCTTCCGCTTCACGCCTTATCAATTGCTGCGCGGTGTCGGGCGCCCGACCGGCAATCAGCAATATCTGCTGTTGAAGGCGGCGCTGGCCCGCCTGCAATCGACCGTCATCGCCACCACCATCCGCAACGGCGAGCATTGGCGGCGCCGGCAATTTTCCTGGATCAACGAATGGGAGGAGATGTCGACGCGGACCGGCCGCGTCGAGGGCATGGAATTCGTGCTGCCCGATTGGTTCTACAGCGGCGTGATCGACCGCTCGCTGGTGCTGACCATCGATCCCGCTTACTTCCGGCTGACGGGCGGCATCGAGCGATGGCTCTACAGGGTTGCGCGCAAGCATGCCGGCCGTCAGTGGCATGGCTGGGTGTTCGAGTTCGCGCATCTCCACGCCAAGTCGGGCAGTCTCGCGCGCGTCTCCGATTTCGCGCTCGACATCAGGCGCATCGCGGCGCGTCAGCGGCTGCCCGGTTATCGCCTTCTCATCGAACGCAAGGGCCGCACTGAACTGCTGCGCATCCTGCCAGCCGATTCATCCACAGTGCCTGTGAACAACCCTGTGAACGGGCTCGGCAGATCGGGCGCAAGGGTATCGGCAGATCAGGCGCAAACAATATCGGCAGAACAGGCGCACCCACCGCAGTTGAACCTGTGGGCGGAGCGGCAAAGTCTGACTGCTAACCTAGAGTCTAACAGAGATTCTAACTCTTCTGCTTCGAGGCGCGCGCATGAGAGCCGTGGTGCCGGTGCCGAATTTCATGGACCGATGCCCAATGCCGTGGACTCGCATCCAATATCGACAACCGGCTTTGCAGAGGAGGAAACGGCTCAAGACACCTGCGATGTCGATCGCAAGGAAAATAACAAGGAAAATAGCAAGAGGGGCAGGCGATGACCCGCGCTCCTCAATTGGAACGGCGAAGGCGGCAAGACGACGCTTGCGTGACACGTCGCTTTTCCCGAGGACGGGGCGGCGTCATGATCACAGTTGCGGCCGATACGCTCACTCATGTCGACCTGATTTGGATCGAGAAGCGCCTCCAGCGCTGGATACGCTTCGGCAGGGTCGCCTCCGAAGAGATCATCGACCGGCATCGCCGTGTCGTTGCCTTCGCGCCGGGCGACGTCTTCGCCTTCGTCCGCTGGGCGTCGAACGATTTTGGCACCGTCGTCTCGCGTATCGACATCCTGCGCGCCGTTTCTCCCGGAGAAGCCTGTTCGACGGTCGGTTTTGTCCGCCCCGGCGGGGACGGTCTGTTGCGGGCATACGGCTGGCCAAAGGTGGAGCGCGTGCTGCAGGCGATCGATGCCATCGAGGCGTTGGGCATCGATCCGGCCGACGTCGCGCCGGACCACTGGCGGCACATTCACAACCGGCTGACGGCCGGTGCGGTCCCTCACGCCTACAAGCGTGAACGCCACGCGGCCTGGCTCAAGCGGCAGAGGATCGCGCCATGACACGCCTCGCTTATGTCATGTCAACGTCCTTCGTCGTATTGGCCATCGCTGGCCAATCGTCGGTCTCGATCACGCCGAAGCAGATCTGGAATGCATCGGCGAGTGCGCCAATCGGCCTCTACACGGTGCGGACGGCGGCTGATCTCCGTGTCACCGATCTCGTCGTCGTTGATCCGCCCGAACCGCTAGCGAGTTTTCTTAAGCAGCGCGAATACCTGCCGCGTGGCGTGCCGCTGGTGAAGCGCATCGCAGCGCTTCCCGGACAAACCGTGTGCCGTATCGGACGCAATGTCAGCGTTGACACTATTGCGATGGGAGAGGCGCTGGCGCGCGATCGGCGCGGCCGCGAGCTGCCGGTCTGGCAGGGTTGTCAGATGCTTCGTGCGAATGAAATCTTCCTCATGAACTGGGACGTCCAGGACAGCCTTGATGGCCGTTACTTTGGACCGATCCCCAAGAACTCCATCGTTGGCCGCGCGACTCCGCTGTGGACCGATGAGGGAGGTGACGGCCGCTACCAATGGCGTGCGCCGACACACTGAACCCGCCTACCAACCATCAGCAGAAAGGGATTCCCATGGCGCAGATCGGCACATTCAAGCGGACGAAGACAGGTTTTTCCGGGCACATTCGCACGCTCGCGCTCGACGCGAAGCTCATTCTCGTTCCGGTCGCCAAGTCCGACGTGGAGAACACGCCGGACTATCGCATTCATCTCGGGGATGACGATGGCTTAGCGATCGGCCCAGAAGTTGGCGCGGGCTGGAAACGCAACGGCGAGAAGGCCGGTGACTACGTTTCGCTGCACCTTGACGGCCCCACCTTAAGACAACCGATCCGCGCCAATCTGTTCCAGGCCGACGACCAGGGAACGGCATTCAATCTGCTGTGGAATCGCCCGCCACGTCGCAATGAGACGGCGTGATGCCATGAGTGTCCGGCCCGCCAGTCCAATCCCTTTGTTCGATCGGAAGCCGGTCAATCCCTTCGTCCCGATCGGCATCTCGCGGGCCGTCGCGCGCAGCGTCCGTCAAGGGCGGCCGCAGGCCGGCGCACGCGCCTTGCCCTTGACGGAGGCGAGCACGATGGCACGTTCCCGTCCGGTCGGGAGCGGCGCGCGGGTCCGAAGCTTCATCATAACAACGATCGTGCTGGCGATGACGGGCGGTTCGATCAGCGCGGTTTCCGCTGCGTCCGTAAAGACGCAATCTGCGCCGATGGTGACGACCAATCCCGTCAATCCTTATGCCGGATATATTGCCGAGGCGTCGCGGCGGTTTGGCATTCCGGAACGCTGGATACGTGCGGTGATACGCGTCGAAAGCAGCGGCCAGGTGAAAGCCGTGTCGCCGAAAGGCGCCATCGGGTTGATGCAGATCATGCCCGATACCTGGACCGGGTTGCGTCAGCGCTACCGGCTCGGCCGTAATCCCTATGGTCCGCACGATAACATCTTGGCGGGTGCGGCTTACTTGCGCGAGATGCACGATCGCTACGGCGCGGCGGGCTTTCTCGCGGCCTACAACGCCGGCCCTGGCCGCTATCAGGATCATGTTTCGACCGGCCGCCCGCTGCCCGCGGAAACGCGCGCCTATGTCGCAGCCCTTGCGCCGTTGATTGGTGGCGGTCAGATCAACCGCGGCGCGGTCATCGCGGCCGGTTCCAACGCGTGGATGCGCGCGCCGGTCTTCGCTGCGTTTGCCGGCAGCAGCTCGTCTGCATATCGGCCGCAATCGGGCGGTCGATTGCGCACACGTCCGGTTACCGATCTCTCCGGGCTCGAACCGTCGCGTGGTTGGCATTCGCGCGACAGGCTGAGCGGTGCGTCGCTGTTCGTTGCGCGCGCTGCTAGCGGTCGTCCGCGTTGAGCGCCGCGGCCGATCCGGTGTGCAGACTTCAGAGCGATGATTCCGAAACAGCGATTGGCGGGAGGGCGGAGACAGTGGGAAGGGTGGAGGGCAAGATTAAAGCGGATGGCACCACCTTGGGCCATCGCGCGAAAATCTCGTGGTCTGCACATTGGTTGGGAGACGGCGCGCGGCACCGCCCGGAAGGCGGCGCAGTGCCGCGCCTTGGCAAAACGCCAGCATTCGCGGGACTTTTAGCGGCACCACGGCTAATTTTATTGGATTTTTACGTTGACTGGCTGGAGCAGCGCCGATGAGCCGGGATGACGAGGATCGCTTCCGGCCGCGGCCCGGCCGCATCCGCTCCGACGCCCGCGGCGGTGCGGCCACCAAGAGTTTCTTCAGTAGGGTTCGCCAGATCGCCCGCCAGCATGGCGCGGGGCCGCCTGGCGCATCCGCGTATGTAAAGAGTGGCGGGTCGGGGGGCCGAACGCGCGGCAAGGTCGGCGTGCGGCGCGGGCGCGGCGCGGCCTTCGTTCGCGGCCGCACCTTGGGCGGACGCGGATGGAGCCACCGTCAACCGGGCGCCCGGCGCGTCATGGTCAAGTCGCGCTCGGTGCGCGCCGCGGGGAAGAACGGACGAGCCGCTGCTCATCTGCGTTATATTCAGCGTGACGGCACCTCGCGCGATGGTGAGCGTGGCCGGCTCTATTCGGCGACGCAGGCGAGGGCCGACGGCGATGCCTTCCTCGATCGCGGCAAGGACGACCGCCACCAGTTTCGCGTCATCGTCTCGCCTGAGGACGGCGCCGAGCTCGGCAACCTCTCTGGCTTCACCCGCGACCTCATGACCAAACTCGAAGGTGACCTGGGAACGAAGCTCGATTGGGTCGCGGTGAACCATTTTAATACCGGCCATCCCCATGTTCATGTCATCATCAACGGGCGAGATGAGCTGGGCGAGGATCTGGTCATCAACGGCGACTACATCGCCCATGGCATTCGCGAGCGGGCGAGCGAGCTGGTGACGCTCGAACTCGGTCCTGTCACCGCGATCGAGCAGCAGCGCAAGCTCGCGGCCGAGATCGATCAGGATCGCTTCACCCGCATCGACCGGGCGTTGATCGCCGAGGCTGGCGAGGGTCCCGTGGACCTACGGCACGCGCCGGCCGATCCGCGGGGCATTTCCGACCGCGCGTTGCGGCTGGCGCGGCTTGGCAAGTTGGAAGGAATGGGGCTTGCCAGCGAGCTCGCGCCGGGCCGCTGGCAATTGAGCGAAAAACTGGAACCGACCTTGCGCGAACTGGGCGAGCGCGGCGACATCGTCAAGACGATGCACAAGGTGCTGCAGGCGGAGGGCCTCGCGCGCGATCCGGCGAGCTTCTGGATTCACGAAGGGGCGCCCTCGACGCCGATTGTCGGCCGCATCATCGACAAGCATCTCTCCGACGAGTTGGGCGAAAACTTAACCCTCATCATCGATGGCGTTGATGGCCGTACCCACCACGTTCCCGGCGTCGATCCGGCTGGAGCCGAGGACATCAGTATCGGCAGCATCGTCGAGATCGGATCGGCGGAGGCAGGCCGCCGCCCGGCCGATCGCGCCATTGCCGGCGTGGCGGAGGACGGAGTCTATCGGCCGAGCCGCCATCTGGAGCAGGCCCGGTTCGAGGGCCGCGTTCCCGGCGGCGACCATGACGGTTTCATCGACGCCCATGTTCGCCGGCTCGAGGCGCTGCGCCGGGCTGGGATCGTCGAGCGGATCGACGCCGACCATTGGCGGCTTCCGCAAGATTTTGAGAGCCGGGCCGC
>JBDTKD010000330.1:0-15565 GCA_039935515.1 Bradyrhizobium sp. | reverse complement strand
TGGCTGCTCTTTGAGCCCGGACTCGCAGGATGAGGGCTCCGCGCCCGGTCTCGGGGAATTCTGCCGATGACGATCGCCGACAACCTGGTGTTGCAGAGACAGCACCATCTGAAATGGCGGTGGCTCGACCGGCTCGAGCTGGTCCTGATGATGATCTGCGGCCTTTTGTGCTTCGGCTTTTCGCTCTCGGTCGCGTTCGATATCCTGACCCGCACCATCGGCCATCCCTGGCTCTGGCTGCAGGAAGTCACCTCGACGCTGTTCATCTATGCGATCTTCATCGGTGCGGCGGCCGCCACCCGCCGCAATGACCATCTCTATCTGACCGCGATTTCCGAATCGCTGCATGGCACGCCGCGGCTGATCGTCGAGATCGTCATCCGCATTGTGGTGCTCGGCGTCGCGCTCTGCCTGATCTGGTTCGGCTACATCAACTATCTGCGCGGCTTCGGCAGCTTCCGCCTGCCGTCGGGGACGCCGATCGCCTCGCTCTATGCGGTGATCCCGCTGTCCGGCATCCTGATCGCGCTGTTCACGATCGAGCAACTGGTGAACGGCATTCGCAACGGGTTCGATCATCCCGAGCCGCCGGACGAGGACCTGCCGGTTCCGCCCGTCGACACCGCCGCATACAGCGGCACGCCGCGGTGAGCGCGCCCGTCGTCCTTGGGCTGATGTCGTTCTGCTTCCTGTTCTTCGGCTACCTCGGCGTGCCGGTGCCGTTTTCGCTGATCGCGGGGGTTTTCGTCGGTGCGGCGCTGACCGACGTTTCGCTCGCGGCGATCGTGCAGAAGATTTTCGACGGCGTGGATTCCGAGGCGCTGCTGGCGATTCCGTTTTTCCTGCTGGTCGGCGAGTTGATGAGTTCGGCGAACGTGGTGGTTCGGATCGCCAATCTGTCGCTGTCGCTGGTCGGACATATCCGCGGCGGGCTGTCGCAGGTCGTTGTCGTCTTCAGCATGTTCTTCTCGGAGATGTCGGGCTCGACCACCGCCGACGTCGCCGTCATGACCCGCGCCCTGAGCGGCCCGATGAAACGGGAAGGCTACAGCCCCGCCTTCATCGCGGCGATCATCGCTTCGGCCTCCACGATCGCGGCGCTGGTGCCGCCGAGCATCACCGCCGTCGTCTACGGCGCGGTCGGCAACGTCTCGATCGCCGGGCTGTTCATGGCCGGCGTGGTACCCGGACTGATGATCGGCTTCGGCCTGAGGATCTATTGCTATTTCTTCGGTCCGTCCGGCTTGCGCAAGCCGCGGGCGCCGCTGCGCCAGGTGGTGTTCGCGGCCGGCGACGCGGCGCTGCCGCTGATGATACCGGTGATCCTGCTCGGCGGCATTCTCACCGGCTGGTTCACGCCGACCGAAGCCGGCGTCGTTGCGGTGGTGTGGATCATCGCGATCGTGATACCCGCGCTCAACCGCGGGCATCTGCGCAAGATCCCCTATGATTTCTGTCTCGCCGGGCTGATCTTCTCGCTGCCGCTGATCACCATCGGCGCCGCCAACGCCTTCGGCTGGATGCTGGCCTACCTGCGCGGCGCCATCGTGATCGCCGACTGGATCACTTCGATCGCGGGCAACGATCCGCATCTGATCATGCTGCTGATGGTGGCGCTGTTCACGGTGGTCGGCGATTTCATCGAACCGGTGCCGACCATCATCATCTTCATGCCGCTGGTGAATGTGCTGACCCAGGCCGGCGACATCAACGGCGTGCACATGGGCGTCGTGCTGATCGCGACGCTGGCATTCGGGCTGATTACGCCGCCTTACGGCCTGGTGCTGCTGATGGCGTCGAAATTCGTCGGCGTCAGTTTCGGCAAGGCGTTGCGCGCGGCGCTGCCGATCTATGTGGTGTTCCTGCTGACCATCTGCTTCACGATCTTTTTCCCGACGGTGGTGCTGTGGCTGCCGAAGCACGTGATCCCGGAATCGGTCGGCTGCTTCAAGTCGCCGGCCGGAGCCGGATATATCTGCCCGCAGGGATAGCCGTCCCTACGCCTGAACGCTGTCATTGCGAGCGCAAGCGAAGCAATCCATCGTGAGGGACGAAAGGCGTGGATTGATTCGTCGCAAGCGCTCCTCGCAATGACGCTGGAACGGCCGGGACTACTTCCCCTTGCTGGTGAACTTCTTCACCGCCGCGCGGAATTCGTCGGTGTGCATGCACTCGATGATGGCATCGCGCTCGGCATCGAGCTGGGCTTCGATCGGCGAGGTCGGCGCCCGGTGGATCAACGCCTTGGTGGCCGCCAGTCCGGCCGGTGCGTTCTGCGCCAGGCGTTGCGCCAGTTCGCGGGTGGCGGCCTTCAGTTCGACGGCTGGCACGACCATGACGACCAGGCCCCAATCGTAGGCCTGGGCGGCCGAAAAGCCGTCCTCGGCGAGATAGATCTGCAGGGCGCGCCGAGTGCCGACGGCGGCAACCACGCCGACGGTGCCGCCGCCATCGGGTGACACACCGAGTTTGGCGTAGGCCGGGGTGAAGCGGGCCTCTTCCGCCGCAATGCAGAGGTCGGCCACGAAGGCGAGCGACATTCCGGCGCCGGCCGCCGAGCCGTGCACTCTCGCCAGCACGATCTTCGGCATCCGCCGCAGCGTGGCGATGAAGGCGTGGTAATGGTGCAGCAGTTCGCCGACCACGGGCGCGATGGTATCGGCGGCGGCGGCGGCGCCGATGGTCTGCAGGTCGCCGCCGCCACAGAAGGCGCGGCCTTCGCCTTCGATCACCAGTACCCGGATTTCATCGGAGGCCTCGACGGCAGCGCCCAACTGTTCGAGCTTCCTGGCGATCGCAAGGTCGATCGCGTTGAAGGCGGCCGGCCGATTGAGGGTGATGGTGGCGATCGGGCCTTCGACCCGCAGCAGCGCCGGTTCGTCGGCAACGGGATCGGATGATACAGGCATGGTATAAGCCCCAGGGATCAGTCGGTTGCCTGGCATTTAAATAGCAGAAGCCGGGAGGTGACAATCCCCGGCGATGTCTGCAAAATGCGGATCGGCGGCGAGGCGGGACATCTGCATGGCCATGCCGGAAACGGGAGCAAGCGCGATGAATTCGACCACGATGAATTCGACAGCGACCATCGATCGTCCGGTTTCCAGCATCGATCCGTTCTCGCATCAGTTCCTGCACGACCCTTATCCGCATCACCACGCGATGCGCGAGGCGGGGCCGGTGGTGTGGCTCCAGCAGTACGGAATATGGGCGATGGCCCGGCATCAGGAGGTCCGCGACGCCCTGAGCGACTGGCAGACCTATTGTTCCTCGGCCGGCGTCGGCTTGAGCGATTTCCGCAAGGAGCCGCCGTGGCGTCCGCCGAGCATCATTCTGGAAGCCGACCCGCCGCTGCATACCCGCACCCGTGCGGTGCTGACGCGCATCCTGTCGCCGGCCGCCATCAATATCCTGCGCGACAGCTTTGCGCGCGAGGCGGATGCGCTGGTCGATCGGCTGGTCGAAAGCCGCGAATTCGACGGCGTCGCCGATCTGGCCGAGGCCTTCCCGCTCAAAGTGTTTCCGGATGCAGTCGGACTTTCGGAAGACGGCCGCGAGAACCTGATGCCTTATGGCACCATGGTGTTCAACTCGTTCGGTCCGCGTAACGATCTGTTCGACAAGGCGATGGCCAATGCGGGACCGGTGCGCGACTGGATCATGTCGAAATGCAGCCGCGCTGCGCTGGCGCCGGATGGGCTGGGCATCCAGATTTTCCACGCCGTCGATGCTGGCGAGTTGTCCGAGGCCGAGGCCGGCATGCTGGTGCGCTCGTTTCTTTCGGCTGGTATCGATACGACGGTCTATGGACTCGGCAATGCGCTCTATTGTTTTGCGAGCTACCCCGAGCAATGGAAAATTCTTCGCGAAAACCCCAATCTGATCCGCGGGTCGTTTGAGGAAGTGCTGCGCTTTGAGGCTCCGGTGCAGACTTTTTTCCGTACCACAACGAGGGCGGTTGACGTCGGCGGCGTAGCGATCGGCGAAGGGGAAAAAGTGCTGCTGTTTCTGGCCGCGGCCAATCGTGATCCGCGCCGCTGGGACAACGCCGATACGTTCGACGTCAGGCGCCGCGCCACCGGCCACATGACCTTCGGCACCGGGATTCACGGCTGCGTCGGCCAGGCGGTGGCACGGCTCGAAAGCGAAGCGATCTTCGGCGCACTCGCCCGGCGCGTCGCGTCGTTCGAGCTGACCGGCAAACCCGAGCGGCGGCTGAACAACACCTTGCGCGGGCTCGATACCTTGCCGCTGCGCATCGTGCCGGCCTGACGCAATGGCGCAGGGAACAGTCCTGATCGTCGGCGCCGGCCACGCGGGCTTTCAGGCCGCGGCGTCATTGCGGCAGCATGGCTATGGCGAGCGCATCTGCCTGATCAACGATGAGGCCCATCTGCCGTATCAGCGGCCGCCTTTGTCCAAGGCCTATCTGAAAGGCACCGGCGCCCCCGACAGCCTGATGTTCCGGCCGGACAAATTTTATCGCGACCAGAACATCGAGTTGATGGCCGACCGCGCGATCGCGATCGATCGCGCGGCGCGCCGGCTCAAGCTCGCGTCCGGCTCCGCGCTGGATTATGCGCATCTTGTGCTCGCCACCGGCGCGCGCAATCGTCTGCTTGACCTTCCCAATGCCAGCCTGGAAGACGTGCGCTATCTGCGGACGCTGGACGAGAGCGAGGCGCTGCGGGCGCGGATTGCACCGGGTCAGCGCGTCGTGGTGGTCGGTGCAGGGTTCATCGGCCTGGAATTTGCCGCCACCGCGCGGGCCAGGGGACTCGAGGTGGATGTGGTGGAACTCGGGACCCGCGTCATGGCGCGGGCGGTGACCGCCGAAGTCTCGGAGTTTTTCCAGGCGAGGCATCGCGCGGCCGGCATTCGCA
Organism: Bradyrhizobium sp.; assembly: GCA_039935515.1. Taxonomy (GTDB): domain Bacteria; phylum Pseudomonadota; class Alphaproteobacteria; order Rhizobiales; family Xanthobacteraceae; genus Bradyrhizobium. Next base: position 10,682 of record JBDTKD010000330.1, on the reverse strand, counting down.
TCCATCTCGGCGTGCAGGTGACCGCCATCGAAAGCGAGGGCACCGCGGTGGCCGGCGTCAGCCTCAGCGACGGGCGGCACCTGCCGGCGGACCTTGTCGTGGTCGGCGTCGGCGTGCTGCCCAATGTCGAACTGGCCCATGAAGCCGGCCTGCCGGTCGCCGCTGGGATCGTGGTCGACGAGCAGCTTTTGACCGCGGATCCGAACATCTCGGCGATCGGCGACTGTGCGCTGTATGCGAGCCGGCGTTTCGGCGCGGCGCTGCGGCTGGAATCGGTGCAGAACGCGACCGATCATGCGCGCTGCGTGGCGGCGCGGCTCACCGGCGACGCGCAGAGCTATGATGGCCTGCCCTGGTTCTGGAGCGATCAGGGCGCCGACAAGCTTCAGATCGCGGGCCTGACGACTGGATATGACCGCGTGGTGGTGCGGGGCGATCCCGATCAGGCGTTGTTCTCGGCCTTTTGCTACAAGGCCGGGCGGCTGGTCGGCATCGAGTCGATCAATCGTGCCGGCGATCATGTATTCGGACGCCGCATCCTCGCGGCCAGGGGATCGATCGAACCGGAGCAGGCGGCCGATCCCAGCTTCGATCTGAAGGCCGCGCTGGCGTAGCGCCCCGTGGCTTCATCCTTCGAGACGCGCGCAAGCGCGCTCCTCTGGATGAGGTCTTCGAGACCCTCATGGTGAGGAGCGCGGCAGCGCCGCGCGTCTCGAACCACGAGGCCGAAGCGCCGCCAGATGCCGCAAATTGCGCGGGTTGGCGGTTATGGGTCCCGGCGTTCGCCGGGACGACTTCGGGAAATCGTGTCGCTCACCTCCTCAGCCGTCGGCATTGACGGCGCCGCGCCCATTCGCTGGACGCAGATCGACGCGGCGGCGTTGGCGTAGCCCAGCGCATCGCGAATGGATTTGCCGCCCGCGAGTTGCGCGGCCACGGCGCCGACAAAGCAATCGCCGGCGCCGGTGGTGTCGACCGCACGGACGTCATGGCCCGGCAGGATCAGCGGCTCGCCGTCCAGCAGCGCAACGATGCCGCGTTTGCCCAGCGTGACACAGACGATCCCGGCCGGTCCGCTGCGCAGCGACCTCGCGGCGTCCAGGAAGCGGCCGGGATCGTCGGTGTCGCGCAGCTCGCGTTTCGCCAGCAGACCGAGTTCGGTTTCATTGAGGATCAGAATATCGGTGAGATCGAGCAACGGGCGCCCGAATTCGACGGCCGGCGCCGGATTGAGGATGGTGGTCGCGCCGGCCGCGCGGGCTTGTTGGAAGAAGGCTGTGATCGCGGTCAGCGGAATTTCGAACTGGCTGACCGCAATATCGCCCGCCGCGAACGCAGCGCCGGCCACGTCGGCCGCACTCACCCGCGCATTGGCGCCGGGAATGACGACGATGGTGTTGTCGGCATTGGCAAGCGTGATAATGGCGGTTCCGCTGTGAACGTCGGATGTTTCCTGCACCAAAGAGAGGTCGACGCCTTGCGCGGCGAGAAACATCCGCAATTCATTGCCGAACGCATCCTTGCCGAGTCGCCCGATCAGCGCCGTCGGCGCGCCGAGCCTGGCGGCAGCCACCGCCTGGTTTGCGCCCTTGCCGCCGGGAAAATAACGCACCGCGTGTCCGGCCACCGTCTCGCCGATGCGGGGATGCCGGTCGGCCGTCGCCACCACATCCATGTTGACGCTTCCGGCCACGAAAACCCGGCCCATGCACGTTCCTCACGCAAGCTGGCTACGCGCCGACCTGAAATTCCTGCCGGACGGCTTCGATGTCGCGGAGCGCCGGCAGTCCGGCCTCGTTGCCGAGACGCTGAATCTTGTAGGTCGATGCCGCGCGTGCAAATTCGAAATGATCGTGCCAGCTTTTGCCGGGATTATCGAGATAGGAATAGACATAGGCGCCGTGGAAGACGTCGCCGGCACCGTTGGTATCGAGCACGCGTTGGCGCGGGATCGGCAGCGCCGGCAGCGCGCGAACGGTGCCGCTCTCGTCGTACCAGTGGAGGCCGCGTTCTCCCATGGTGATGCCGCCAACCCGGCAACCCCTGCTCTTGAGATAGTCCAGCATCTTCTCGGGCGTCAGGTCCATCTGTTCGCACAGCCGCTCGGCGACGATGGCGACGTCGATGAATTCCAGCAGTTCGTGGGTATTGGTTCGCAGGCCGCCGCCGTCGAGGGAGGTCAGGATGCCGGCCTCGCGGCACAGTTTCGCATAATGGATCGCGGCATCCGGCTGGTGACCGTCGACATGCAGCGCGCGGCAACCGCCGAGGTTCAACAGTGGGAAGGGATGGATGTGATCGTCGTCGCGGCAGCGCACGATCGCGCGCTTGCCGTCCTTCGGCATGATGAACGACAGCGAGGAAGTATGGACCTTTCTCGGATGTACCGAGATGCCGTATTTTGCGGTCATGTCCTGAAACATCCGGCCGAGCCAGTCATTGGCTACGGTCGCCAGCAGGTCCGGCACGATTCCGAGCTTGGCGCAGCAGAATGCGGCCGTGACCGCATTGCCGCCGAACGAGACCGCATAGGCGGATGCGACGTGTTTCTCGTCGCCGGTAGGCATGTGGTCGGTGATGAAGGTAACATCGATATAGGTTTGTCCGATGAATAGCGCCTGCATGAAGTGATCCGTCTTGGGCTGATGGGCGGTCCCGGCCCGGCGCTGCATATTAGCACCTGATGGCGCGGGAATTGGCTGAATTATTCGCATCCGCCGTTGCTATCGCTTGAGATCAGCGTGCGGCCGGACTACGACCATTAAAAGCACCGCCGGCGCGCCGTCGACCCGGCGGCCTTCGCCTGTTCCAGGTTCCTGACAACGAGACCCAAGGGAGGAAGCGATGACCGTCTATTCCGGTCCTGTGTTCGACATGGCGGTGAATCAGTTCGGGGTGATCGCCAATCATCTGTCGATCCCGATGGACGAGCGCGAGCGCCTGCTGCTGCCGAAACGGGCGATCACCGTCTCCTGTCCGATCCATCGCGACGATGGTTCGATCGCGGTGTTCGAAGGCTATCGGGTGCAGCACCACCTGACGCTAGGTCCCACCAAGGGCGGTACCCGGTTTGCTCCCAGCGTCGACATCGGCGAAGTGGCCGCGCTAGCGATCTGGATGAGCTGGAAGTGTGCGCTGGTCGGCCTGCCCTATGGCGGCGCCAAGGGCGGTATACGGGTCGATCCCGCCATCATCTCCCGGCGCGAACTCGAGGCGCTGTCGCGGCGCTATATGCAGGAGATGATTCCGTTCGTCGGGCCGCATACCGACGTGATGGCGCCGGACATGGGCACCAACGAACAGGTGATGGCCTGGTTCATGGACACCTATTCGATGTACCAGGGACGCACCGTGACCGAGATTGTCACCGGCAAACCGGTCGCTTCCGGCGGCACGCTGGGCCGGCGCGAGGCCACCGGTCGCGGCGTCGCGCATCTCGCCAGACGGGTGATGAGAGAACTCGCGATCGACCTGAACAATGCTACCGCCGTGGTCCAGGGCTTTGGCAATGTGGGCTCCTATGCCGCGCTCGGATTGCATCAATTCGGCCTCAAGGTGATCGCGGTCAGCGATCATACCGGCGCGCTGCACGACGCGGCCGGGCTCGATATTCCGGCCCTGATGCGCCACGCCAGCGCGCACGGCAGCATCGCCGGATTCTCCAGCCAGTTGCAATTCGGTCCCGCTCACATTCTCACGCTGGCCTGCGATGTGCTGGTGCCGGCGGCAATGGAGCGCGTGATCGACGCGGGCGTCGCGGACAAACTGAAATGCCGGGTGCTGGCGGAGGGCGCCAACGGTCCGACCACGCCCGATGCCGATCTCGTGCTGGACAGGCGGCGCAACGAGGTCTTTCTCATTCCGGATATTCTCTGCAATTCCGGCGGCGTCGTCGTCAGCTATTTCGAATGGGTGCAGGATCTGCAGCAATTGTTCTGGGAAGAAGAGGAAGTGACGCGACGTGAATACCACATCCTCGACCGCGCCTTCGACCAGATGGTGATGCGCGCGAAGACCGACAACGTCTCCCACCGCACCGCCGCAATGGCGATCGGGGTGGAGAAAGTCCGCGGCGCCAAGAATACGCGGGGATTGTTTCCATGATTACCGGGCTCGATCACGTCGTCGTTCTCGTCAACGACATCGACGCCGGGAGAGCGGCCTATCAGACGTTGTTTGCGCGCACGCCGGCGTGGCAGCATTCCGGCGAGGGCGCCGATCGGGTGCTGTTCACTCTCGACAACATGACGGTGGAGTTGATGGCGCCGGCGGCCGACGGCGCCGCCGCCGAGCGGATTCGCGCGGTGATCGCAGCGCAAGGCGAGGGGCTGGCGAGCTTGTGTTTTCGCAGCCATGACATCGCGAAAATGCATCGCAGGCTGGATCGGCTGACGCTGAAACCGGAGCCGGTTGCCGAGGCCGAGAGCCGCGACGCGATATCGGGCGCAACCTTGTCATGGAAGCGGACTCGCGCGGCCACCGACGCCACGCGCGGAGTCCGGTTGTTCTTTGTGGAGCTGGCGAGGGAACGTCCGCTGTCGGTGCGGACCGTTCCGGCATCGATCACCGCCATGGACCATGTGGTGATATCGACTGCGGATCCGGAGCGCGCGGCCGCGCTGTACGGCGCGCGGCTCGGGCTCGACATGGCGCTCGACCGATCGCATCCGGATTGGGGCCGGCTGATGTTCTTCCGTTGCGGCGATCTCATTGTCGAGATCGTACACCGGCCGGACCCGAATGCCGACAAGGCCCATGACAGATTATGGGGCATGAGCTGGCGCGTGGCCGACATCGATGCGACCCGGGCGCGGCTGGTATCGGCCGGCGTCGATGTGTCCGAGGTGCGGCCCGGCCGCAAGCCGGGCACGCGGGTGCTCACCGTTCGCAACGGTACCTGCGGCATCCCCACGCTGCTGGTGGAACGGACGGCGCGGTCCGACCATGATCGTTAAAGCGCGGTGAGGTTAGATCAGGGCACCTACTCATAAATCGAGCCTGATGAGTGAGGCTCGATCGATGCCGCAGCAACCAAATCCTGCAGCGCAGCGAAACGTCGCGATGTGCCAATATCGGTCATGCCACGTGAACTTCATGCTCGGTCACGGCGTTCGTCGGGCAATCTGATATTACACCGGCCGGCACATTATCTGCGAGAGGGCGGCTTTACTGCTTCTTACACAATTAACGCTAGGTTCCCCCATAATCGCGGTATTCCCGCCATTTGCGGAATTGTAACATGTTTAAGATCTATAATTGCATCGCCTACGCCCACGATTTGAGGCTTGTCGGCCTCGCGGCCGTGATCTGGCATCCTGGCGTCATTTGCAGCGATTAATCTACTTCATCATGCGCGCAAATCGAGCGGCCGCATGCGAGTCGTCTGGCTCACGGTATCGGCGATATCCACCGGCTTCGGCATCTGGGCAACGCATTTCGTCGCGATGCTTGCGTTCACGCCGGGAATTCCGAGTGGCTATAACATTGTCTTAACCATCCTGTCGTTGATCGCGGCCATCTTGCTGACCGCCGCGGGGCTCGCGGTATCGCTCATTCCGAACTGGCGCCACGGACCATGGATCGGCGGCGCCATCGTTGCTGGCGGCATTGCAGCCATGCACTACACTGGCATGGCGGCGTTTGAAATCGCTGGCATCGTCCTATGGGATCCCGTTCTCGTCGTGGCATCGATCGTGCTCGGCGCGGCAATCGGTGCTGTCGCGCTTCCCGTCGGTCTTCATGGCAAGGAAGAGAAATGGAAAATCGGCGGGGCCTTGCTGCTGACGCTGGCGATCTGCAGCCATCACTTCACGGCAATGGGCGCCTTGTCGATTATTCCCGACCCCACCATCGAGATTTCACAATCGGCGCTGCCTACCGGATGGCTTGCGGTCGGCGTGGCGCTCGCGAGCTTCGCCATTATCGGGATGGCACTGGCAGGCGTTGTGCTCGATATTCGCGATCGCCGCCGCTCAGAACTCGAAGTCGACCGGATGCGCGATCTCGCCAATGCGTCCGTGGAAGGGCTTCTCGTTTGCGACGGCGAAGCGATCGTCTCCGTTAACACAAGCTTTGCTGCCCTGACCGGTCTATCCGCGTGCAATGGTTGGTGCAAGGCTCGAAAGATGTTTTCCCGACAGGGTTGCGCGCGCCAGACTGCTGTCTGGCTCCAATCTGCCCGTCGAAACAAGTTTGCGCCATCTTGACGGTTCGATGACACCTGTCGAGCTGATCCTGCGGCCGATCGTTTTTGCCGGACGGCCCCACCACGTCGTCGCCGTTCGCGATCTGCAGGCGCGCAAGGAGGCCGAACAGCATATCCACTATCTCGCACATCACGACGCGCTGACATCGCTCCCCAATCGCAGCCATTTCAACGGGCGGATCGACCAGGAAATCGCAGCCTTGACCAGCGGCGAAAGTCTCGCCGTTCTCTGCCTCGACCTCGATCGGTTCAAGGAAGTCAACGACCTGTTCGGCCACGCCGCAGGCGACACGGTGCTTCAGACCGTGGCTTCGCGCGTCACCGCGGTGCTCAGCGAGCGTCAGGTGATGGCGCGACTGGGGGGCGACGAGTTCGCCATTCTGATGCCCGGAGTTGCAAATCCCGCCGCGGCAACCCGGCTTGCCGAGACCGTTCTGGAAGCGCTGCGCACGACAAGCGATACGCCGGAGACCAACAGCATCTCGACCAGCATTGGTATCGCGCTCTGTCCTGACGATGCGACGGATCGTCAGGCGCTTCTCACCCACGCCGACACCGCCCTCTACCGGGCCAAAACCGAAGGCCGCAACACCTATCGTTTCTTCGAGGCCAGGATGGGCGCTGAGGTCCGCGAACGCCGGATGCTGGAACATGATCTGCGGCTCGCGATCGCGCGCGACGAGTTGCTGCTGGTGTATCAGCCTCAGCAGGAAATTCACAGCCGGACCGTCACCGGCTTCGAAGCATTGCTGCGCTGGAAGCACCCGGCACGAGGCAATATTTCTCCTGCCGTTTTCATCCCGATTGCCGAGGAGACCGGCGCGATCCTGGAGATCGGCGACTGGGTGTTAAAGACGGCCTGCCGCGAGGCCGCAACGTGGACGCAACCGGTGACGGTCGCTGTTAACGTCTCGGCCGTGCAGCTTTACAATGCTGGCTTTGTAGCGGAACTGCATCAGATCCTGCTGGAAACCGGTCTGCCGGCGCACCGTCTGGAGATCGAGATCACCGAGACGGCGCTGGTTCGCGATTTCAATCGGGCACTCACCACGTTGCGGCGGATCAAGGCGCTCGGTATTCGGATCGCCATGGACGATTTCGGGACCGGCTATTCCTCGCTCTCAAATCTGCGGGCGTTTCCGTTCGACAAGATCAAGATTGACGGCTCATTCATCAAGTCGGTCAATTCCAACGATCAGGCCGCGACGATCGTCCGGGCGGTTTTGGGCCTTGGTCGCGGGCTCGGCCTCCCCGTGCTGGCCGAAGGCGTCGAGACCGACGCCGAACTGCAATTCCTGGAGGAAGAACGATGCGACGAGGTGCAGGGATATTTGCTCGGGCGTCCGGCCGCGATCGGCAGCTTCCGCAAACTCACCCATGCAGACGTTGTATTGGAAGTGAGCGACGATCTTCCTGTATCGCGAGCAAAAAGCGCCTGAGAACGGAATTTGGATGCTACGAAACGCAAACATTTGATCGTGAATGCGACCAGTGCAAGAACGCGGAATTGAATCCAACGTTCGCAGCACTTCCGTTACGGGTCAATATGTGACATCGAAGGACCCAGCATGGCGACTGGGTGAGCGATTGCATGGTCGACGCGGTTACTCCCTCACCCGTCGCTCTGTCACAAACCACCGGGAAGCAACGCCGGCGCGAGCCAAGTGATCAGCGGACGGATCAGAAGCGGTTGCGCATTGAATGGAAAATGGACCAGCCAGCCGGAGGAGAGAGAGTCGTACAGCAGGCGTATCGCGAATAATATGGCGCCGAACACGACCGTGACTGCGCTCCAAGCAAAGCCGGGGGCGATCAAGTGATTGGCTCCAAAGATCAAGCTGCCCGCCAGCACATGCGATGACGCCGGATCGACGGTGCTCCGATCAAGGTCTAAGGGATTGCGGCCGTGAATAGATCGAGTTTGCCCGTCTCGTCGCTGTCGCTGAAATTGCCGAACGCCGGTCGCGGCATCGAGACCTATCGGCTGGCGGGGTCCCGGACGTTTCCGTCGAAACTGCAGGGCACACTCAATCGCGTGGCGTTTTCCGCGGCCCACGTCGTCGCCGATCCGCTTGCCGATGTCGACCCGTGGCTTTCCGCGACGATCGACTGGGACCGCACCATCGCCTTTCGCGAGTACGTCTGGGATCTCGGCCTCGGTGTCGCCGAGGCCATGGATACCGCCCAGCGCGGCATGGGGCTGGACTGGCCGACGTCGCTGGAACTGATCCGGCGTTCGGTCGCCGCCGCCAAAGCGAGAGGCCACGCGCTGGTGTTTTCGGGCGCTGGCACCGATCAACTCGCGCCCGAGGATGCGAAAAACCTCGACGACGTGATCCGCGCCTATGAGGAGCAGATCGCGGCGATCGAAAAGGCCGGCGGCCGGATCATCCTGATGGCCTCGCGCGCGCTGGCACGGTTAGGCCGCAACCCCGACGACTACGCCAGGGTATATGACCGCGTGCTGTCGCAGGTGCGGGAGCCCGTCATTATTCACTGGCTCGGTGACATGTTCGATCCGGCATTGGCGAACTATTGGGGCACCGCGAAGCTCGACCAGGCGATGGACGTTGCGGTCGGTATTATCAACGCCAACGCCGCCAAGGTCGACGGCGTGAAAGTCTCGTTGCTCGACATGCAGCGTGAAATCGACATGCGCCGCCGTCTCGACAGCAATGTGAAGATGTATACCGGCGACGATTTCAATTATGCCGAGCTGATCGCCGGCGATAGCCGGGGATTTTCCCATGCGCTGCTCGGCATTTTCGACGCCATCGCGCCGGCGGCCTCCTATGCCTTGTCGCGGTTGGCCGCGGGCGACGACAAGGGTTTCCGGGACGTGCTGGAACCGACGGTGCCGCTGTCGCGTCATATCTTCAGGGCGCCGACGCGGTTCTACAAGACCGGCGTGGTCTTCATGGCCTATCTCAACGGCCACCAGGACCATTTCACCATGGTCGGCGGCCAGGAGAGCACGCGTTCAACGCTGCATCTGGCCGAACTGTTTCGGTTGGCGGATCAGGCCGGCCTGCTCGCCAATCCGGAACTGGCGACGCGGCGGATGCGGGCCGTGCTGGCGCTGCGCGGCATCGAAAGCTGACGCGGCATTGTTCGGGGCGGCCGTCGCGGCTTCATCCTTCGAGACGCGCGCAAGCGCGCTCCTCAGGACGAGGTCTTCTTCCCCGGATGACGTGCTAGACCCTCATGGTGAGGAGCGTGGCAACGCCACGCGTCTCGAACCACGAGCCCCCTGGATGCGCGGTCATGATTCGACCCAGCTGGAAAATGATTTAGACGGCGCAGGGCACGCTCAGATAACCGCGGAAGCGCACGCGGCCGCCGCGCACCGGCGGGCCGTTCAGCGTGTAGTCTGGAAACCGCGCCAGGAATCGCGAAATCGCGATCGCGCCTTCGAGCCGCGCCAGCGCCATCCCGGCGCATTGATGCGCACCGGTGGCGAAGGCCAGGTGGCGGTTCGGTGTGCGGCCGATATCGAGCCTCTCGGGATCGGCAAATTGCGCGGGGTCGCGATTGGCGGCGCCGATGCACAGCGTCAGCGGCGTCCCCGCCGTCAGCGTGATGCCGCCGACATCGACGCGTTCGGTGGTCATGCGGTTGCCGAGCTGGTTCGAGCTTTCAAACCGGAGGATTTCCTCGACCGCGGTCTTGATCAGGCTGGGATTTTCGATCAGCCGCCGCTTCTCGGCGGGATGATGCGACAGCGCCACCAGCCCGTTGCCGATCAGGTTCGTGGTCGTCTCATGTCCGGCGTTGAGCAGGAATATGCAATTGTGCAGCAGTTCCTTCGCCGTCAGCCGCTCGCCATTGTCTTCGCCCTGGATGAGACGGGTCAGGACGTCGCGATCGGGGTTGCCCGGTTTGGCGCGGCGGCGTTCGACCAGGATTTCCAGATAGACGAGAAAATCCTTCACCGCACGGTTGCCGCGCGCGAAAGCCTCGGCGCCGATCACCGGCTCGAGCGCGCCCAGGATCGCCAGCGACCAGTCGCGCAGCGGCTCGCGCTCCGGCATCGGCACATCGAGCAGATTGCCGATCACCTGAACCGGGATCGCGGCGGCGAAATCGCCGATCAGTTCGACGTCGCCTTTCGCCGCGATGGCGTCGAGCAGCCGGTCGACCAGCGCGATCAGATCGGGCTCCATCTCGGCGATGGCGCGCGGCGACAAGGCGCCCATGATCAACCGCCGCACCCTTGTGTGTGCGGGCGGGTCGTTGAAGACGAGGCTGGTGGTGTGGTGTTCATAGAGCAGGGAAGCGCCGTATTTCGGCGCGAACTCCCGCTTCTTGTCGGAGCTGAACAGCTTCGCGTTCTTGTAGGTGCCGACCAGATCGTCATAGCGCGTCAGAAAGTACGAACCGTTCGGCAGCCGCTTGACCGGTTCATGCTCGCGCAGTGCACGATAGGTCGGATAGGGGTCGGCATAGAATTCCGGTGTCAGTTTCTCGAGATCGAAAC
>JBDTKD010000329.1:0-7379 GCA_039935515.1 Bradyrhizobium sp. | reverse complement strand
GAATCTCTAGATTCCGGGTTCAGTCCTGCGGACTGCCTCGGAATGAAACTCAGGCAACTTCCTCGATCGTGACCTTGTCGGGATAGAACGCCAGATGGCCGGAAATTTCGGCCATCGCCGGGAACGGCGTCTCATAGCTCCAGATCGAATTCTCGATGGTCTTGCCGTCGGCCACGACGCTGAAATAATTGGCGTCTCCCTTGTAGGGACAGTGGGTGGTGCGGTCGGTGCGCTTGAGGAGTGCCATGTTGGCGTCACCACGCGGCACATAATTGACCGCCGGATAGCTCGCTTCCTTGAGGGTGAGCGCATGGGTGGTGTCGGCGATCACGACCCCGCCCGCGGTGACGCGGACGCGCTTCGGGTTCGCCGTGATGGTGATGGGATGGTCGGGACCGGGAAGTTTCATGATCGTGAGCCTCTTTCGGTCAGCCCGTTGTGATCGGCAGGGTCGGATTCAGCGGATTTCAAACGATTGACCGGGAATATAGTGTCACAAGGCGTGACCTAGAAGGGCGTCCGCGCTAGATTTGGCCGTCCCGGCCAAGAGGCCGCGACGCGATTCGAAGCCAGACTGGAGGAAACCGGGATGCCGATGGACGTCCATGATATCGAATCGATGATCAAGGCAGCCATTCCGGATGCCGAGGTGACGATCCGCGACCTGGCAGGCGACGGCGACCACTACGCGGCGACCGTCATCTCGGAGTCGTTCCGCGGCAAATCCCGCGTCCAGCAGCACCAGATCGTCTATCAGTCGCTGCGCGGCCAGATGGGCGGTGTGCTGCACGCGCTGGCGCTGCAGACCGGGGTGCCTGAAGGTTAGGGTCCGGCGGCGGGGCGCGGCCATGGCGGTGGTGGACAATCAACGCGGTCCGATGTTTCGCCCCATCGTGCCCAACCAGCACAGCCGCGTCACCTATGCCGAGCTGTTCTTCGACCTGGTGTTCGTGTTCGCGGTCACCCAGATTTCGCATACGCTGCTCGGCCGCTTCACGCCGCTTGGTGCCGTCCAGGTCACCGTGCTGTTCCTCGCGGTGTGGTGGGTCTGGGTCTACACCACCTGGATCACCAACTGGCTGAACCCTGAACTCACGCCGGTCCGGATTCTGCTGTTTTTGCTGATGCTCGGCGGCCTCGTGCTGTCGACCTCGATTCCATCCGCGTTCGAGGCCCGCGGTCTCTGGTTCGCAGGCGCCTATGCGGCGATGCAGGTCGGCCGGACCCTGTTCTGGCTGGCATCGATCCCGCGCAACCGGATTCCGGCGCTGCTGAACGCGGCCCGAATCCTGTCCTGGCTGTCGCTGTCGGCCGTGTTCTGGGTCGCGGGCGGCCTCGCCCACGGACACGCACGGCTGATGCTCTGGGCCGCGGCGCTGCTGATCGAGTACATCTCGCCGGCGGTGCGGTTCTGGATTCCGAAATATGGCGCGTCAACGGTGGCCGACTGGTTCGTCGAAGGCGGTCACATGGCGGAGCGCTGCGCCGGATTCATCATCATTGCGCTCGGCGAATCCATCGTCGTCACCGGCGCGACCTTCGCCGACCTGACCTGGAGCACTGAGAACATCGGCGCCTTCGTGTCGGCCTTCATCGGCAGCATCGCGATGTGGTGGATCTATTTCCACAAGGGGGCGGAGGCCGGATCCGAACTGATCTCACGATCGAGCGAGTCGGGCCGGCTGGCGCGGCTCGCCTACACCTATCTGCATATGCCGATCGTAGCCGGCATCATCCTGTCGGCGGTCGCCGATGAACTCGTGCTGACACATCCGAACGGCCATTCCGACATCAGGACGGTGGTGAGCGCGATCGGCGGCCCCTTGCTGTTCCTGCTCGGGACCATCCTGTTCAAGCACACCATTCGCGGCTTTCTCCAGCTCTCCCATGGCGTCGGGATTATCGCCTTCGCGATATTGGCCTGGTTCGCCGGCGGCCTGTCGCCATTGCTGCTGTCGGGCCTCACCACCGCAATCATGATCGTCGTCGCGGTGTGGGAATCGCTCTCGCTCAGGTCCGGTGCCGCCGGGACTCAGTCCGAAGCCACCAGCGCGTGAACCGAAAACATGCCTGCCGCGTCGGTCCAGGATGCGCGCGGGGTCCAGCCGGAGCCGCGCGCGAGCGCCGCGAAGCGCTCGAGGCTGTACTTGTAGCTGTTCTCGGTGTGGATGCTTTCGCCGGCGCGGAATGAAATGCTGGTGCCGAGCATGCGCACGGTTTGCGGCCGCTTGCTGATCAGGTGCATCTCGATGCGATGCCGCTCGCGGTTGTAGATCGCGCGGTGGGTAAAGGCCGAGAGGTCGAAATTGCCGCCCAGCTCGCGGTTGATGCGGACGAGGACGTTGAGATTGAAGCGCGCGGTGACCCCGGCGGCATCGTTATAGGCGTCGTACAGCACGCGTTCGTCCTTTTCCAGGTCGACGCCGATGATCATTTGCGCGCCCTTACCCAGGATCTCGCGGGCGCTGCGCAGGAAGGCGCAGGCCTCGTGCGGCTCGAAATTGCCGAGCGTCGAGCCCGGAAAAAACCCGACCTTCGGCATCGCGGCGACGGCGTCGGGCAGGGCGAACGGCGCGGTAAAGTCCGCTGCAACCGGATAGATGCCGAGCGCGGGGAAATCCTTGCGCAGCGCGTCGGCCTGCGTTTTCAGGAAATCGCCGGAAATATCCACGGGAACGTAGGCGCGGAAGGCGCATTCGTTCAACAGCAGCCGGACCTTGGTGGTGGCGCCGGCGCCGAATTCGATCAGCGCGGCGCCTTTCGGGATGGTGGCGGCAATTTCGCGGCCGCGATCCCGTAGGATCGAAAGCTCGGTCCGGGTCGGATAATATTCCGGCAGCCGGGTAATCGCTTCGAACAATTCCGAACCCGTCGCGTCGTAGAAATATTTCGGCGACAGGCGCTTAGGACGCTGCGACAGGTCGTCGATCGCATCGCGGGCGAACGCCGAGGTCTCGTCGGGAAGATGCGCTTCAGCCAACGCGGCAGCGTGCATACTCATGTCAGTCTCCTGGACGCGCGTTCCGGCACGGTTGAATTCGAAAAATCAGGCCGCGTAATCGGCGAGGCGCAGCCCCGTGAATTGCCAGCGGTGATGCGGATAGAAGAAGTTGCGGTAGGTGACGCGGCTGTGCCCGACCGGGGTGGCAAGCGAAGAACCGCGCAATACCAACTGGTTGACCATGAACTTGCCGTTGTATTCGCCGAGCGCGCCTTCGATCGCGCGGTAGCCGGGATAGGGCGCATAGGCGCTGCGGGTCCATTGCCAAACGATCCCGAACGCATTGTTGAGCTGACCGGCGCGGGCGGCGACTTCCCATTCCATTTCGGTCGGAAGATGCTTGCCGCGCCAGCGCGCGAACGCGTCGGCCTCGTAATAGCTGACATGGCAGACCGGCGCGGCGGCATCGACCGGCCGCAATCCGCCCAGCGTCATGATCTGCCATTCACCATCGATTTGCCGCCAGTGGCCCGGTGCCTGCCACTGTTCATTGCTCGCCGCCGCAAATCCGTCCATCAGCCAGAGTGTCGGCGTCGCGTAACCACCGTCTTTCATGAATGACAGCCACTCGGCGTTGGTGACGAGGTTGCGGGCGAGATTGACCGGCCCTACCAGCGCGCGATGGGCGGGCTTCTCGTTATCGAAATGAAAGCTTTCATCGGTATGCCCGACGGTGTGTATGCCCTCGTTGAGCGCTACCCACGGGTCATCTCCGTGCGTGGACGCGGGGAAGCGCCAGTCTGCGTCGTAGGCGGGCGGAAAAGGGTTTTGCGCGAAGGCGTGCAGGATGTCGGTCAGCAGCAGTTCCTGATGCTGCTGTTCGTGGTTCAGACCCACTTCCACCAACGGCTGCAGTTTCGCCAAAGCTTCCGGGTCGGCGGTCTGGAAAAATTTCACCACGGCGGCATCGACGTGGCGGCGATAGGCCGTGATTTCGTCGGCGCCTGGGCGGGTCAGATGGCCGCGCTGGTGGCGGGCGTGACGCGGTCCGGCGCTGACATAATAGGAATTGAACAGATAGGCATAGTCCGGGTGGAAGGGCTGGTAGCCTCGGCAGTGCTCGCCGAGCAGGAATTGTTCGAAGAACCAGGTGGTATGGGCGCGGTGCCATTTCGTCGGGCTCGCATCCGGCATCGACTGGATCAGCTGATCTTCCGGGGTCAGGGGAGCGGCGCGCCGCTCGGTCTCGCCTCGTACATCAAGGAACGATTCCATGAGATCCTGGGCGAGGCCGCCGGAATCGGAGAATAATGACGGGTAAAGGGGCGCAAGCGTGGCCGCAGCGGATGCTGGTTTCGTCACGGTAGTCTCCGGTTGGGGAGAGAACGTCGATCTGGCAGTGGGGTTCCCCCGGGGCAGCCTGTCCTACATAGGGGCTGCCGGGCGGGATAAAAGCCTTTGGATGTTCCGTTTGCGGCTGGACAGACCATGTCCGCCGACGACGGTCGGGGCCGCGGAAGGTCGGCTGAGACCGGCTGTCGCATGCCAACTCCTCGCCATTTTACTTTGGATGCACAACGGTTTGGGATACATATATAACGAAGGGCTGAGGCCGGCCCGGAAGGTCATGCCGCAAAAGGACTCCAATATGAGCATTGAGCAATTCATCGAGAACGAAGTGAAGTCGAACGACGTCGTGCTGTTCATGAAGGGAACACCGCAGTTTCCGCAGTGCGGGTTTTCCGGCCAGGTGGTTCAGATTCTTGACCACGTCGGGGTCGGCTACAAGGGCCTGAACGTCCTTGAATCCGCCGACCTCCGCGACGGCATCAAGACCTATTCGAACTGGCCGACCATTCCGCAGCTTTATGTGAAGGGCGAGTTCGTTGGCGGTTGCGACATCATCCGTGAAATGTTCCAGGCCGGCGAATTGCAGCAGCTTTTCGCCGCCAAGGGTGTCGTGGTCAGCGCTCCCGCCTCCGCCTGAACTGGCCTGCGCGCCAACTCGGCACGGCACGGCTGGAGGTCATCGTCGCCGACATCACCGGCTTGCGCGTCGATGCCATTGTCAATGCCGCCAACGCCTCGCTGCTTGGCGGCGGTGGCGTTGACGGCGCGATCCACCGTGCGGCCGGACCGGAGCTTCTGGCGGAGTGCCGCGCGCTCCATGGCTGCGGCACGGGCGACGCCAAAATCACCAGCGGTTATCGGTTGCCGGCGCGGCATGTGATCCATGCTGTCGGTCCGGTCTGGCACGGCGGCAGCCAGGGTGAAGATGACGCGCTTGCGGCCTGCTACGCCCGTGCGATCGAACTCTGCCAGGTCCATCATCTGCCGTCGGTAGCCTTTCCGGCAATTTCCACCGGGGTCTATCGCTTTCCGGCCAACCGCGCCGCGCGGATTGCGGTCTCCAACACGGCCGCGGCGTTGGCCGCGGCACCCATGGTCAGCACGGTCATTTTCTGCTGCTTTTCGCCCGAAAGCGCCCGCTTGCACAGTGAGGCGATGGTCGAATTCGGCAACCCTTGTGCCGGTTGAGGCCGCCGCTACACTCGGCACCGATCGGTTCCGGGGAGGGGATAATGGATATTGGGCTGGCGACGCGGTCGCTGATCTCGGGAGCGTGGCTGACGCTGGCGGCGCTGTCTCCGGTCAGCGCGCAAGGCACCTTCGATATGCCCGCGGGTGCGCATTTCAACCCGCAAAAGCTGGCGCGCATCGGTGAATTTTTCCGGGACCAGATCGCGAATGGCAAGATTCCGGGCGCGGTTCTATTGATCGAACAGCACGGCAAGCCGGTCTATCACGAGTTGTTCGGCGTGCAGGACGTGGTTTCGAAGAAGCCGATGAGTGACGATACCATCTTTCGGCTGTTCTCCATGACCAAGCCGATCACCTCGGTTGCGGCCATGATGCTGATCGACGAGGGCAAGCTGAAGCTCGACGATCCCGTCGCGAAATACATCCCGTCCTTCGCCAAGACCCGGGTCGGTGTCGAAAAGAAAGCCGACAATGGCGAGAAGGTGCTCGATCTCGTGCCGCTGAACCGGCCGGTCACGATCCAGGACCTGATGACGCAAACTTCCGGGATCACCTACGGCTTCTATGGCGACAGCATGGTCCGCAAGGCCTATGCGAAGGCCAGGATCTATGACGGAGATTTCGACAACGCCGAATTTGCCGAGCGCATCGCCGCGCTGCCGCTTGCCGAACAGCCGGGCACGCTATGGGATTACGGCCATTCGACCGACATTCTCGGCCGCGTCATCGAGGTCGTGTCGGGCAAATCGCTGTTGCAGTTCGAAAGGGAGAAACTGCTCGATCCGCTCGGGATGACCGCGACTTCCTTCTATGTCACCGATCCCGCCAAACAGAAGCTGATCGCGCTGCCGGTGCCGAACGACCGTGACTTCAGGGTGGGATTCGAGTCCAGCGCCGATGTCGTGATGAAATGGGAATCCGGCGGCGGCGGCATGGTCTCGACGCTGGCCGATTTTGCGCAGTTCTCGCGGATGCTGCTCAACCGCGGCAGCCTCGGCGGCACGCAGTATTTGAGCCCCAAGGCGTTCGCGGCGATGACGACGGATCGCGTCGGGCCGACATCCGGCGTCGAGCGCGACTATTTCTATTTCCCCGGGGACGGTTTCGGTTACGGCCTTGGCATCGGGATCCGCACCGATCCCGGCAACGCCAAGCCGCCGCCGCCGGGCTCGCTCGGCGAATTGAAATGGGACGGCGCCAGCGGCTGCTATTTCGTGATCGACCCCAGGCAGGACATGTTTTTCGTGCTGCTGGAGCAGACGCCATCGGAACGCCAGAAGATCCAGCCGGCGGTGAAAAAGCTGATCTATGAAGCGATGGAGAACTGACGGAGCCGCGCGCCCGTCGCTGGCGGCGGCGCTCGCGTTTCTGTTGGTTGCGGCCGCGGCCGGATCGCCGGGCGCCGGGGATGCCGAATCGCCGCGTTCCCCGGCCGGGATTTTCTCGCCGGCCAAGCTTGAGCGGCTCGGCGACTATCTGCGCAAAGAGATCGCGACCGGCAAGATCCCCGGCGCCATCATCCTGGTCCAGCAGCACGGCCACCCCGTCTATTTCAAGAAGCTCGGCGTCATCGACGTCGCGACCAGGCGGCCAATGAGCGAAGACGCGATCTTCCGTCTTTACTCCATGTCGAAGCCGATCACGTCGGTTGCGGCAATGATGCTGGTCGAGGACGGCAAGCTCGCGCTCAATGACCCGCTGTCGAAATACATCCCAGCCTTTGCGAAAGTGGACGTCAGGGTCGAGAAGCGCGATGCGGACGGCGGCTCGGTCCTGGCACGCGAGCCCCTCAACCGCCCGATCTCCGTCGAGGACCTGCTGCGCCATACCTCTGGTCTGACTTACGGCTTCTACGGCGACAGCGCGGTGCGCAAGCTCTACGCGAATTCCGACCTGT
>JBDTKD010000328.1:0-6482 GCA_039935515.1 Bradyrhizobium sp. | reverse complement strand
CTGGAGGAAGACCTCCGCGAGGCCGAAAGCCTTCGCGAGGCGGAAAGAGCCGTGCCGCGGCGCTCAACCGTGCGCGAGAAGGTGAGCTTCCTGTCCGAGCCCCAGCCGGTTGCGACGTCATCGGCCGACCACCGCGAACCCCAGCCTCCGACCCCGGCCCTGGACGAGTCCGCGGCTCCGGCATCCGGCGAAACCCAGCCCCGCCGCGCGGGATGGTGGTCGCGGCGCTTTGGCAGCAGCGAATAGCAACAAGGTTGAACAGACCAGACCGCCCGGCAAAAACCGGGCGGTTTTTGCTTGGTTCGGCAAATTGGATGCAAGGCCGGGGATCACGCGCGGGTTGCAATCGGGAACCGGCATAGCCATCTGAGAGGTAGCGCAACCGGGTCGCTTCGACAGCGCATATCCCGAACCGCGAAGCTTTAGCCACGCCAAAATCCTCCAGACGGTTTCGACCAGCGGCATGTCGCCCGACATGCGCGTATTGGGATCAGGACAACCCATGGCCATCGAACATGCCTCCGTGCAGGTCGTCCGCAAGCCGTGGGGACTGGCCGATCTCGAGCCCTGGAGCGACATTGACGGTTCCAAAGACGCCGTCGGAGAACTGTGGTTTGAGCGCGCGGACAGCAACGCGCCGACACCGGCCTTGCGGTTCAAGATACTCTTTACCGGCGAGCCCCTGTCGATCCAGGTCCATCCCGACGATGCATTCGCGCGTCGGATCGGTCTGCCGAACGGCAAGACCGAGGCCTGGTACATTCTTTCGGCGACACCGGCCGCCCAGGTCGCCGTTGGACTCAAGCGGCATCTCACACCGCAGGAATTGCGCACGTCGATCAGGGACGGCTCGATTGCCAGCCTAGTCCAGTGGCGTCCGGTTGCGAAAGGCGATGTCGTCTTCATCCCTGCCGGCACAATCCACGCCATCGGCGCCGGCATCGTGGTTGCAGAAATTCAGCAGCGCGGCGATGCGACATTCCGTCTGTTCGACTATGGCCGGCAGCGCGATTTGCACGAAGACAACGCCGTGGCAGCTGCCGATGCCGGGCCGGTTCAAACCCTGTGCCATCCCCCCCGCCGCACCGGCGCCCGAACAGTTCTGATTGCGAGCCGGCACTTCGTTCTGGAACGAATTGACCTCCCTGAGCATTCAAGCTGGGTGCTCTTTGCTGATGCCGAGACCTGGATTTACGTGCTCAATGGCCACGCCGCGGTTGGGTTGATCTCCGCATCCATTGGGGACGCGATATTTGTCGGCGGCGACAATAGTAGCATCGAGGTCGGCCCTCATGGATTGAACGGTCTGATTGCCTATCCAGGGCCAAATCCAATTGAGTCGTTGTTGCAAAGCCTCGGCAGACCATCAACCCATTCCACTTCTCCGATAGAGTTGCCCGTCCCGCAACTAGCCGGCTTCATTGAGGTGAAGACATGACGCCGCTCCGTCGCATCGCCATTATCGGCAATTCGTTGCCCCGCCGCTGCGGCATCGCAACTTTCACGACGGACCTGCAACAGGCGATATCGGCTTCGCGTCCGAACCTTGAGACCTGCATCGTGGCCATGACTGACCACGCTCAAACCTATGGCTATCCCAATACGGTCGCAATGCAGATCAGCGACGACACGATCGAAGAATATGTGCGTGCAGCCGACTTCTTGAACGGCGGCCGTTTCGATGCGGTTTGCCTGCAGCACGAATTCGGAATTTTCGGTGGTGAAGCCGGTGCCCACATCCTCAAGCTGCTGTCGCGGCTCACCATGCCGGTAGTGACGACGTTGCATACGGTGTTGGCCAAGCCTACTGCTGTCCAGCGCGCGGTAGTGGAGCGCATCGTCGAGGCGTCTGCGAAGGTCGTCGTCATGGCCAGCAAGGGCAGCGAACTGCTGCGCAGCGTCTATCAGGTGCCGGACGACAAGATCGAAGTCATCGCCCACGGCATTCCTGACTTCCCGTTTGTTGCGCCGGACGCGGCAAAGGCCACGCTCGGATTCAGCGGCCGGTCGGTGATTTTGACATTTGGTTTGCTGTCTTCCGACAAGGGCATCGAAGTCATGATCGACGCCATGCCGTCGATCCTGAAGCGCCGCGCCGATGCGGTGTATGTCGTGCTTGGTGCGACGCATCCCAATCTGGTTCGGGACCAGGGTGAAGCCTATCGGCAGAGCCTGACGACGCGCGTCCGCGAACTTGGCGTCGAAAACCATGTGGTGTTCCTCGATCAGTTCGTCGATCACGCCACGCTGCTCGAATTCATCTCGATGTGCGACGTCTACGTCACGCCCTATCTCAACGAAGCACAGATGACGTCGGGCACCCTCGCCTACAGCTTCGGGCTGGGGAAGCCGGTCGTTTCGACGCCTTACTGGCACGCGCGCGAGTTGCTGGCGGATGGGCGCGGCGTTCTGGTTCCCTTTGGCGACCCGACGGCGATCGCCGGCAAGATCGCGGAATTGCTTACCAATGATACCCGCCGACAGGCGATGTGCGCACGCGCCTACGCGGCCAGCCGATCGATGACCTGGGAGCGTACCGCCGAACGTTACATGGCGGCCTTCGCCGGTGCGAGGCAGGGCCACTGGCTCAAGGTTATCGCGCGCTCCGACAGGTCGTTGCCGGAACTTCAGAGCCCCGCCGTGCCAGACATGCAAATCGATCATTTCCTGTCGATGTGCGATGATACCGGCCTGCTCCAGCACGCCGTGCACTCGGTGCCCGATCGCTCGCACGGCTATTGCGTCGATGACAACGCCCGTGCGCTGCTGCTGGCCTGCGCCCTCAACAACCCCGGCGAACAACGCCTGTCGGAAGTTCTGACGGCCCGCTTTGCAGCTTTCGTACAGCATGCCTGGAATCCCGACACCAAACGTTTTCGCAACTTCATGGGCTTCAATCGCACCTGGCTCGAAGACAGTGGTTCCGAAGACAGTCACGGGCGCACGTTGTGGGCGCTGGGCGAATGTTCGCGCAGAGACGCAAGCCCGTCACGACGCCGATGGGCCACGGCCTTGTTTGTCGAGGCATTGCCGAGCGCGGAAGCCTTCCGCTCGCCGCGGGCGTGCGCATTTACGCTGCTCGGCTTGGACTCCTATTGCGCTGTATCCCCGGATGATCTTCGCGCCCAGGAAGTTCGGCATCGGCTGGTCGACAGACTGATGGGCGGCCTGGCGGCAGTCGAGTCACCGGACTGGACGTGGTTCGAGCAAGGGCTGGCCTATGACAATGCGCGCCTGCCGCACGCCCTGATGCTGACAGGCATGGCGACACAGACGCCCGCTTATATCGATGCCGGGCTGCGATCCCTGCGTTGGCTGATGACACAACAGACCACACCGACTGGTCATTTCCGGCCGATCGGCACAGCCGGCTTCGGCGAACTGCGGCAGCAGCCGCGCGCCTTCGACCAGCAACCGCTGGAAGCCTCGGCGACGATTGCTGCCTGCCTGACGGCCTGGCGAGCGGAGGGCGATGCCGAATGGAAAGCCATCGCGGCCAACGTGTTCGCCTGGTTTCTCGGCAGCAATGATCTGTCTGTGACACTGGTTGATCTGCACACCGGAAGCTGCCGCGATGGCCTGCATCCCGATCGCGCCAATGAAAATCGCGGCGGCGAGTCGGTCGTATCCTGGCTTCTCAGTCTTGCAGACATGCGCCAACTTGCACGCGTTAGCGCGGGCCTGATAAAGCCTCCGGCCCTTCGTGCCGTCGGCGCGTGATTTTTCGCCCGTTCCAGCCAGCGAGGGCACCTTGTTGCAAGCCACCTTCCTGAACCGGCAGGCGCTTCACCTGCGTCCCGACCCCGCGCGCGTGATCGTCCGCCCGTTCAAGCCCGCGACTGAGCCTCGCGATCTCAATCCAACCGACAAAACTCGTGCCAATCATATCGTTGAACGGGTTCTCGCACTCGATACTGAAGCCGCAGCCAGCCAACTCGCCGATGTCCTGGAGAACTTCCTTGGCCGGCATCGCAACCTGCTGGAAACATTCGAAGCCCGTGCCGACGAAATGGAAGAGGCCTTTGTGGCTCACGGCAGCTTTTCAAAAATCCAGCGTCAGTTGATCGGCGCCTATTTTCTCAACGAGTATTCGTTCGAAGCCTCGGCCCTGTTCAACCCCAGCATCGTGCCGCATCCCGACCAGTCCGCGGCGCCGAAAGGCGGTTTGCGCTTCATTCTCAGCCTCCGTGCCGTCGGCGAAGGTCATGTATCGTCATTGACCTTTCGCGCCGGCACCATCGCCTCCGATGGAACGCTGACGGTCGATCCGACCGCCCGGCTCGCCTCGAGCCCCCGAATTGGAGCCCGGATCTCCGGACCGATCGGCGACGACATCGAAGTAATATTCAAGCCGGACGAGGATATCAGCGAACGCGTTATCTTTCCCGTGACGGAATCCCAGTCAAACGGGATAGAGGACGCACGTTTCGTCGAATTCAACGAAGCCGGCCGGAAAACCTATTACGCGACCTATACGGCCTACAGCGGACGGGCGATCCGGTCCGAGCTGCTCGAGACCAGCGATTTCCTGTCGTTCCGGATGTCGCCCCTGCTCGGCACCGCCGCGCAGAACAAGGGCATGGCGCTGTTTCCCCGCAGGATCAATGGCAAATATGCGATGATCGCGCGGCAGGACAACGAGAACCTGTATCTGATCTATTCGGACGACCTGCACAGATGGAACGGCGGCCAAGCCATTCTGAAACCGCAATTCCCCTGGGAGTTCGTGCAGATCGGAAACTGCGGATCGCCGATCGAGCTCGACGAAGGCTGGCTGCTTCTCACCCACGGCGTCGGCCCGGTTCGCAAATACTCGATCGGCGCGGCGCTGCTCGACAAGAACGACCCGCTCAAGGTGCTCGCACGCTCGCGCGAGCCGCTGCTGCGGCCCGAACCGTCCGAGCGCGAGGGCTACGTTCCCAATGTCGTCTACACATGCGGCGCAATGAGGCACAACGACCAGATCATCTTGCCCTACGCCGTATCCGACACGTTCTCCAATTTCGCGACCGTCAGGATTGCAACCCTGCTGAACACGATGCAGAGCTGATTGCGCTGCGGCACGACGCGGCGGCGCAATGCCGCTACCAACGACGTGAGGAGGCCCCATGACCCGCGAAACAAGCTATTTCGTTCAGTCATTCAACGCCGGCAAGGGCGGAAGCCTGAAAGCCGATACGCCGATCGCCTGCAAATCGGCAACCGGCGCCGTCCGAACGGCAGAACGATTGGCGTTGAGCAAACTCGGCGTCGTTGCCTTCTCATCCACCGGCGATCCCGAGATGGGCGACTATGACGACGAGCCGACGGTGATCTTCCGGGCTGGTCAGTTTCCGACCACCTTCGACTGAGAGACTCAGGACGCCCTTGGTGGCGGGATATGAATGAAGCGAAGGAGCCGAAAATGAGTGAACGACTTGAAACCCTGAAGCGCGCGCGCGAGCGCATGATCGAGGACAGGGACACGCATGCGAAGGTACTGGCCGCTCCCTTTGACCGCGATAAGGCCGAGCGAGCACGCAGCAAGTTCACCGAGATTCAGGTGCTGATCGATGCGCTGGACCGCGCCATCAGCGGAGAGGAAGGCATCACGTCAGAAAGCTGAGCCAGGGGGAAGGCGCCACGCAACATTTCGCATAGCTATTCGGTGACAAAGGGCGCACAATCTCAAGATGCGGGTGCTCGTGTCGCGCCAGGCGATGCCGTGATGGTTACGTTATCGGCACTGCTTTTTGAGTATGGACTGCCCGATCTTCCGGTGTTGCTGATCGAACCGCACCGCAACCGCGGCGGGGTCTGGCGGATCAAATTCAGCTATGAGACGGACGAACCTTTCTCCATGAGCGCGGTCCAGGCGTCGACGATGGCCTCCCGTCTTCATGAGATTGGCGAGGTCGAACTGGCTGAGGAGATCGACGGCGCGATCAAAAGTGCGTCGCGCTACGCGTCCATGTGAGATTCTGCGTCCAATTACGGCGTCATCGTCCAATCAAGGGAGACCGACATGGCTAAAGGCGAGCAAAAGGGCAACCGGGAAGCCAAGAAGCCCAAAAAAGAGAAGATCAAGACCATTGCTGCAGCGCCGAGCCAAAAGACCGCAGGATGGCAGCCGACGTTCGGTTCCGGCAAGAAGAAGTAGTGACGAATGAGAGCACAGCCGGGTCGAATCGCAAGCCGCGCTTCCCGTGGCCTCGTGGTTCGAGACGCCCGCTGCGCGGGCTCCTCACCATGAGGGTTAGACCTCATCCTGAGGAGCGCGCCCTTCGCGCGCGTCTCGAAGGATGAAGCCGCGCTGAAAAATGGCTGGCTGCGTTACGTCGGCATCTGACGCGCTATTTGCCTTGGCTAACCCGTGGTGATGGCCGTCTCCAGGTCCGACGGATCGATGGTCCGGTCGAGATTGGCGTGCAGCAACTCGTGGTCGAGTTCGCCCTCCCACCACGACACGACCACGGTGGCGACGCCGTTGCCGGTGATGTTGG
>JBDTKD010000327.1:0-3573 GCA_039935515.1 Bradyrhizobium sp. | reverse complement strand
CAGAGCGGGATCTATCCCGACTTCATCGTGGTCGACGGCAATGAAGGCGGCACCGGCGCGGCGCCGCTGGAATTCATGGACCACCTGGGCATGCCGATGCGCGAAGGCGTCAACTTCGTCCACAACGCGCTGATCGGCATCAATGCGCGCGATCGCATTCGCATCGGTGCCGCCGGCAAGATCGCGACCGCCTTCGACATGGCGCGCGCCATGGCGATCGGTGCCGACTGGTGCAATTCGGCGCGCGGTTTCATGTTTTCGCTGGGCTGCATCCAGTCGCTGAGTTGTCACACCGATCGATGCCCGACCGGCGTGACCACGCAGGACCCCTCGCGCAATCGCGCGCTGGTGGTGCCGCATAAGATCGAACGGGTTTACAATTATCACCACGCCACGCTGCAAGCGTTGGCCGAACTGCTCGCCGCCGCAGGGCTGGAGCATCCGCAGCAGATCCGTCCGATCCATTTCTCGCAGCGGACCTCGACGACCGAAGTGCGTTCCTTTGCGAAGCTCTATCCGTCGCTGCGCCCCGGCGAACTGATCGACGGCACCAGCGACGTTCGCTTTCGCGACGCCTGGTTGATGGCACGGGCGGAAAGCTTTTCGGCAGCGGGGTAAACAGTACGTCATCCCAGGGGGATGCAAAGCGTCGGCAGGTGGCTTCATCCTTCGAGACACCGCGCAAGAGCGCGGTTCCTCAGGATGAGGTCCGCTACCAGACCCTCATGGTGAGGAGCGCGGCAATGCCGCGCGTCTCGAACCACGAGGCCGCGGGCCGACGGCGGGAAGCCTGGCTAATGCGGGTTTTCCAGACTGAACAGCTCCGCCTGCTCGTCATAGGCGAACAGCTCCGAATAGCGCCCCCATGATACGATCGTCTTCAGCGTTTCGTCCGCATAATCCTCCGACATGTAGTCCTCGAGCTCGTTGCGGAAGCGCGCGGCCGGGGCGGTGTGCGAGGGCCGCTCGTCGAGCACGCGGCGGATCAGGCCCATGACCGGCACAAAGTTCAGCAGGTGTTCGGCGAACAATTTCTTGCGGGCATCGGTTTCGAGGTGGGCGAAACGCTTGCCGGCATCGGTCAGCATCAGGTCGCCTTCGCTCAACTGGGCAAATCTCAGCAATTGCAGCGCCTCGCCGAGGTGAAAGAGATCGTCGGCCTCAAGCTGCAGGTGGCCTGCGAGTACCGGCAGGTCGGCATGCCCGTTATAGGGCGGTCCGGCGAGCGTCTCGATCAGGCCGGACAGCACGTTGGAGGAGATGTGATTGAGGATCATGCCGACGCCGGTGCCGTGAATGCCCTCGATCGCCGGGCTCTTTGGCTCGGCGCGCTGCGTCATGCGGGCATAGATGCTGTCGACAAGCTGGCGGAACGTCGGATCGAGCCGATTGCGCGGGTGCGGCAGTTCGACCTTTATCTCGGCCGCGACCCGTCCCGGATTGGACGAAAACACCAGGATGCGGTCGCACATCAGCACCGCTTCCTCGATGTTGTGCGTCACCATCAGCACCGATTTGATCGGCAGCCGGCCTTCGATCCACAGATCGATCAGGTCGGTGCGCAGCGTCTCGGCGGTCAGCACGTCGAGCGCCGAAAACGGCTCGTCCATCAGCAGGAGGTCGGGATGAACCACCAGCGCGCGCGAAGCCGACGCGCTGGCGCATGCCGCCCGACAGCTCCTTGGGGTAGGCAGACTCAAAGCCGTCGAGGCCGATCAGGTCGATCGCCGC
This sequence comes from Bradyrhizobium sp., assembly GCA_039935515.1. Taxonomy (GTDB): domain Bacteria; phylum Pseudomonadota; class Alphaproteobacteria; order Rhizobiales; family Xanthobacteraceae; genus Bradyrhizobium. The sequence continues at coordinate 1,842 of JBDTKD010000327.1, read as the reverse complement.
GAGCGCCCTTGTGCGGCGCTCGGCGTTGTCGATGCCGAGCGCCTCCAGACCGAGTTCGACGTTTTGCAGCACCGTCAGCCACGGAAACAGCGCGAAGGATTGAAACACCATGGCGACGCCGTTGGGCGGTCCCTTGATGGTCTCGCCACGGCACCGCGCCTCGCCCGAGGAGGGCGCGATCAGCCCGGCGATGATGCGCAGCAGCGTGGACTTGCCCGATCCGGAGCGGCCGAGCAGGCCGACGATCTCGCCGGCATGGATTGTCAGGTCGACCTTTTCGAGGACCAGCAGTTCCTCGCCGCTGCCCTTCGGAAATGACCGGCAGACGTTACGGATATCGAGCAGGCTGGTCTGGGTAGCGAGATCGAGCATGCGCTGTCTCCTGATCAGCCGAGGCGAAGCCGGCGTTCGCCGAAGGCATAAAGCGGCCTCCAGAGCAGCCGGTTGAACAGTGTCACCAGAATGCACATCACGGCGATCCCGAGAACGACGCGCGGGAAATCCCCGGTTTCGGTTGCAGCAGCGATATAAGCACCGATACCGACGGCCGTCAGATGGGTGTCGCCCCAGCTTGCGACTTCGGCCACGATCGAGGCATTCCAGGATCCGCCGGACGCGGTGATGGCGCCGGTGATGTAATAGGGAAAGATGCCCGGCAGGATGACCTTGATCCACCAGCGCCATCCCCTGAGATGGAAGCTGCCGGCGGCCTCACGCAGATCGGTCGGGAATGCGCTGGCGCCGGCGATGACGTTAAACAGGATGTACCACTGGGTTCCCAGGATCATCAGCGGGCTCAGCCAGATATTGGGACTGAGGCCGTAGCGGACAATCACCACCACGAAAACCGGGAAGGCGAGGTTGGCCGGAAAGGCCGCCAGAAACTGGGCGAGCGGCTGGATTCGCTCGGCCAGTTTCGGCCGCAGTCCGATCCAGACCCCGACCGGCACCCAGATCAGCGTGGCGAGCGCGATCAGCACGATGACGCGGACCAGCGTGATCAAGCCGTATCCGATCGCGGCGAGCAGGTCCGAGAGGCCCAGGGTCGCCGACAGATATTGGTGGATCCGCCAGGCGGCATAGCCGGTAGAGGCGATGATCAGGGCGATCCACAGCGCATCGACCAGGCGCGAGGGCGGACCGCTGCCCTGGGACGCCATCTTCAACTTCAACCGCGCCGGCCATGCCATCTGCCAGTTCGAAACCGTCCTGCTCAGCGCCGCGAACGGGACCGACAGCGCACGCAAGGCGCGGGTGCGCCGAAACAGGTCGAGCATCCAGGAATCCGGCGCACTCGCCGAGGCGGTCTGCTCGAAGCGGAATTTGTCGGCCCAGGCCACCACCGGCCGGAACAGCAGCTGGTCGTATGCGATGATGACGAGAAGCATGGTCAGGATCGCGTAACCGATCGCGGGCAGGTTCTGCTTTTGAATGCCGAGCGCGACGTAGGAACCGATCCCCGGCAGCGTCACCGTGGTATTGCCGACGGTGATCGCTTCCGAGGCGACCACGAAAAACCAGCCGCCTGACATCGACATCATGGTGTTCCAGATCAGGCCGGGCATGGCGAAGGGCACGTCCAGCCGCCAGAAGCGCTGCCAGCCGCTGAGATGGAAGCTCTGCGAGGCTTCTTCCAGATCCTTCGGTACGCTGCGGATCGACTGGTACATGCTGAACGTCATGTTCCAGGCCTGGCTGGTGAAGATCGCGAACACGCAGGCGAGTTCGACGCCGACCACCCGGCCGGGAAACAGGTTCATGAAGAACACGACCGTGAAGGTCAGAAAGCCGAGGATCGGCACCGACTGCAGGATGTCGAGCAGCGGGACCAGCACCATTTCG
>JBDTKD010000326.1:0-3499 GCA_039935515.1 Bradyrhizobium sp. | reverse complement strand
TGCGCGCACTTTGCCGTTGGTCGCGCTGGCCCTGCCGTGGACCGGACATGTGCAAACCCGAAGCCGCGGCACCATCTGCGGCTCGATCGCACATGCCGACCCGAGCGCCGAGTTGCCGCTGGCGCTGCAGGCGCTCGGCGGCGAGGTGCACCTGCGCAGCGCCAGCCGGCGCCGGCGGGTGGCTGCGAAGGATTTCTTCGCCGGCATGATGGCAACGGCGCGCGCCGATGACGAGTTGATCGAAGCCGTCGCATTTCCAATCTCGCGGCAACGCTGCGCCTTTCGCGAAGTAGCGCGACGCCACGGCGATTTTGCCATTGTCGCCTGTGCTGCCGTGAAGACGCCGGAGGGAGTTCGCCTCGCCATCGGCGGTGTCGCGGACATGCCGGTGGCGCGCGACTTTCCACCTCTCGGCGGCAGCGCGCTCGACGATGCCTTGAACGGATTCGCCTATGAACTCGACGCGCGTGACGACCTCCACGCCACGGCGCGGTACCGTCGCGACCTGGTGCGCATGATCGGGCGCGATCTGGTGCAGGAGGTGCTGCAATGAGCCGATTGCAGGCCGGCCGGCGGCATCCGGTCCGCTTCTCGCTGAACGGCAGCCCATGCGCGGGCGAGGCGGAGCCGCGGCTGCTGCTGACCGATTTCCTGCGCCATCAGATCGGCGCGACCGGCACGCATGTCGGCTGCGAACACGGGGTGTGCGGCGCCTGCACCGTCCTCATCGACGGCAAGACGGCACGCGCCTGCCTCACGCTTGCCGTGCAGATTGACGGCTGCGAGGTCCGGACCGTGGAAAGCCTCGCGCCGTCGGCCGGCCGCCTCGGCATCCTGCAATCGGCGTTCAAGCGCCATCACGCGCTGCAGTGCGGCTTCTGCACCGCCGGCATCCTGATGTCGCTCGACGGCTTCCTGCGCCAGCACAAGCGACCGGATGAGGAGAGCATTCGCGATCTGCTGAGCGGACATCTGTGCCGATGCACGGGCTATGCGCCGATCGTTCGCGCGGCGATCGAGGCCGCCGCCGAATTGACCGACCAGAGCGGAGAGAGTGCGGATGCTTGATCTTGGAACCAGCTTTGTCGGAAGCGTGGCGCGCGATCCCGATGCGCTGGCGATTGTCGACGAGGGCGTGCGCCTGACTTACGCGCAATGGTATGCTCGGATTTCGTCGCTGGTGGCTTCGCTCGACCGCATCGGGCTGAACCCCGGCGACCACCTTGTCACGGTGCTGCAGAATTGCGAGGCCGCCGCCACGCTGCACTGGGCCTGTCAACTGGCCGGCATCGTGATCACACCGGTCAACTGGCGCGCCAAGGCGGACGAGCTCGATTTCTGCATCGAAAACTCCGGTTCGCGTGCCGTCGTGTATCAGGATGTCTTCGCGCCGGCCGTTGACGAATCGAAACGCGCACAGGCGCTGCCGCGCATTTGCGCGGGTAGCGGCGACATCGCCGGGGCCATCAGCTTTGAGACCATGGTCGCCGAGCCGGCGGCCGAGGCCACGCCGCGCGTCAACGCCGAAGCCTGGTCCATCATGCTTTACACATCCGGAACCACGTCGAGGCCGAAAGGCGTGCCGCGGCGTCACCGCGCCGAGCGGGCCGCCGGGATCGCCCATGTCGCGCAAAATCTGTATCGGTACGGCGAACGCACGCTCGGCGTGATGCCGCTGTATCATACCATGGGCGTTCGTTCGCTGATCGCGATGTCTCTGATCGGCGGCACGTTCGTCTGTCTGCCGCGCTATGACCCCGGCCGCGCGCTGGCACTGATCGGGAGCGAACGAATTACCAATCTGTATCTGGTGCCGACGCTCTACCACGATCTCGTCCACGCCGAGCAATTCGCGGTGGCCGACGTCTCCAGCGTGCGTAAGCTCGGCTTCGCCGGCGCTTCGATGACCGACGGGCTGTTGAAGACGCTGAACGACGCGTTCCAGCCCGATCTGTTCGTCAACCATTACGGCAGCTCGGAAATCTACACCTTCACCATCGACCAGAACGCCGCGGCCAAGCCGGGGTCGGCGGGCCGAGCCGGCATCAACCAGCAGATCAAGGTGGTCAGGCTGAACGCCAAATCGACGGCGGAAGCCGCACGTCCCAATGAGGAAGGCGAAATCATTGCGCTGCTGGCCGGCGACGAGTCGTTCGAGGGCTACTGGCGCCGGCCCGACGCGGACGCAAAATCGATCCGGGACGGCTGGTATTTCACCGGCGACACCGGTTTCCTCGATGCGGATGGCGATCTGTTCGTCACCGGTCGCGTCGACGACATGATCATCACCGGGGGTGAGAACGTTTCGCCGGTGGAGATCGAAAGCTGCCTGTCGCTTCACCCGGCGGTGCTTGAGGTCGCGGTCGTCGGCCTCGCCGATGAGAAATGGGGGCAGATCGTCACCGCGTTTGTGAAGCGCAAGTCGCTTGTCAACGAGCAGGATCTCGAACGGTTCTGCCGCAGCTCCGGGCTTGCCAACTTCAAGCGTCCCCGGCGTTTCGTCTTCGTCGAGGCCCTGCCGAAATCTCCGGTCGGAAAGCTGCTGCGCCGCCTGCTGATCGCCGGCGACTATCAGCGCGAACATGCCCCGCCCTCGACCGCGGTCTGAAACACCAGGAAAGGAAACTACATGCCCGCTCCCTACCCCTTTGCAGATCCCCGGCTCGGCAAACTCGACGGTTTTGCAGTCGAGATTGACGAGGCGCAGGAGCGCGCCGACATCGTTCTCAACCGGCCGCCCTACAACGTCGTGTCGATGCCGCAGCGCGATCAGTTGCGGCTTGCCTTCGAGATACTCGACGAGGATGCGCGCGTCCGCATCATCGTGGTGCGGTCGATCGGCGAGCATTTCTCCAGCGGCGGTAACATTGGCGGCTTCATGGAAGCCTCGCCGGAGACGGTCTCGAGGCTCGCCTGGAACATCGCCTCGCCGACCCGCTGCGCCAAGCCGGTCATCGTCGCCAATCGCGGCTATTGCTTCGGCGTGGGCTTCGAGCTGTCGCTGGCCTGCGATTTCCGGATCGCATCGGAGACCACGCTTTACGCGCTGCCGGAGCAGAAGCTCGGCCAGATCCCGGGATCGGGCGGTTCGGCGCGGCTGCAGAAAATGATCGGCATTACCCGCACCAAGGACATCGTGATGCGTTCGAAGCGGATTTCCGCCAAACAGGCGTTTGAGTGGGGCATCGCGACCGAATGCGTCCCCGACGGCGAGCTTGAAACGACCACCGACAAGCTTGTCGACGAACTGCGCAGCTTCGCGCCGCTGGCGCAGCGAACGGCGAAGAAGCTGCTGAACGACACCGAAGACTCCACGCTGACGGTCGCGATCGAGCTGGAAGGCCATTGTTACAGCCGCCTGCGCCAATCCGATGATTTCAGGGAGGGCGTCGAGGCCTTCAACGCCAAGCGCCCGCCGAAATTCGTCGGGCGCTGAACAACAATCATTTTCCCACCTCAATGGCTTCATCCTTCGAGACGCACCGCTTCGCGATGCTCC
>JBDTKD010000325.1:0-5199 GCA_039935515.1 Bradyrhizobium sp. | reverse complement strand
CCCTCCATTCTTCTTCTCCGTTGTCTTTGTTCGTCTCGACTAACGAAACTGCGCACCGCCCAAGCATGTTGACGACATCGAGTTTTTCGATGCCGTCTTTCTTCCGCTCAATCTCAGCATGGTCCGTGAAGAAGACCGTCCCGCGTCGCGCGATCCTGCGCAAGCGGCCGGCCTCGTGCTCAAATGGCATTCGGGTAGGCCACAGTTGATAATCACGGTTTCCATGAGCTTGAGTTGATCTAATGTCAAGTTATTCGTCTAGCCTCCACGGGCCTGTCTGGCCTATATAGTCAACCAAATGTGGCATTCCGGCCACATTCTCTCATATAAGGCGGTCAAATTAGTTGACAATAGGTCAAGTTTCCTTGACCGGAGGTTCAATATTTTTGGAAGGAATCCGTTCCAAGGCGGCCAATCGTCGCGCGGGAGTGGTCCCATTTCGGCCAGCCCACCCCAAAGGGGACCCTGATCGGGTTCGCGGGCATCGGGTTTGCATGGCGTCCGGCCTGGACGCGTGATCGGTGGAACGCAGACGCAACGGAACTTGTGCGGGACTATCGCCCCGCGAAAATGTCAAACTCGCCGTCAGGATGGTTTGCCGCCTGATTTGTCCTGCTCAAGCATGGGACGTGCCGCTCCAAGATTCATCGTCGAACGAGTCGTCGTATGCCTTTCTGAGGACGGGTCCCATTTCCTTAAAAAACTGCGTGACCTGCGCTCTTTTCACGGGGTCGTCACCCACTAAAAACAAAGCGTGGACAAGCATTGGTACGAGCGGATCGGGGTCGGTTGGCTTGGTCACCATCGGTTGTCCTTCCTAGGCTATTGCGCGAATCGCGTTGGTTATCCCCGTGATGCAGTCCAGACTAGACTTTAACTCCATGGGTTTTTTTAAACGGGCACCGGTTGTTCGGAAGCCGCTAATTGTTTCGATGTTTGGATAGGCCTGCTGCAACAGCCTAAAAACAGAGCGTGTCTTCCCGATTCCAAGGGAGCCAGGACCCCGCGGCGCAAAAATTTCCTTAAGGCGCAGAGTATTATCGCTCTCAAACGAAATGAAGATTTCAACCGCCAGATCACCATCAGACTCGTACGCCTTCAGATATTTCTCTCCGTTTGCCCAATCGATCCCATCCGACGGGTGGATGCCACCCTCGGGCGCCTCCCGCAACGTCAATCCGGTCCGACGGTCCACGGCGAGCACTTTTCCCATATTCGGGAGATCACGCGCCGGCAGTCCGCTGTGTATCTGATTGGCGCGGACGAGCAGCATCGCATGCTGCCATGCGTACGCGCGCTCGGACAAAACCGGACGATCCGGAGGCTCGGCACCGCGAAACAAATCAAACCAAGGACCCGCAAGATTGGAAACGCATGGCAATAAATCATCAAATGTCAGGTTGACCCGTCGCTTTCTCGCGCGGTCAAATGTGCATTTCGCACAGAGAGTTTCATGTTTTTTGGCCAGCTGTTGCCACGTTGCATCCAGGAGCATCGGCGCCTGCGGTTTTGTCGAGCTATAACAACGATCGCATTTCAAGATGCGTTTCCCTCAGGAGCAATCAAGGAGCTTGCGTCTGGGCGGTGGAACGCAGACGCAACGGAGCACCTTTACGCAGTTGTCAATTCCGGCCTCCGAACCGAAAAGGGAGCACATCGCCAACCCGGCAGTCCTTGCACCCTTTTAAGCAAAGCATCGCGCCGTGCGCGGCCTTCCGGGGTATTCAGCGGCGGGAAGCTTTCCACCTTCTTACGATCGCCAGATACAAGCGCTCCAAACGCCCGCGCCAAAATGCGGTTGTATGCCGTCACACCGTTGCGGTCCCATTCGGATAATGCTTCCGATCTGATAAGTTCGTATTCCACCATCTCCGATGTCGACAACAGATTTGCCGCTGCCCAATCCCATTTGAATAAGTGGTGGTGCTTCTCGCAGTGGTCCGCCGTGGTATCGACACCATCGGGAAACATCTCCGCGAACCTTCCAAGGTAGGGATCGCAGGCGTTTTTTGATTCCAGAATTTCCTTTGTGATTTTCATAACTATTGCCCGGTGAAAACGTCGAAGTCGACGCCGGCAGCGATCTGCGGCTCGCGGCCACGCTCAGTGTTAAACATGGGAAAGGCGTTGATGCCGGGTGCGCTGCCATAGCTCTCGCACTGGTCTAGGCGCTTCCCATGCCGACGCATCATGAACGCGTAGCGAGCCGCGGAAATCAGATCGTCCCGCATGCGCACGATTTTGTAATCCTCGTCGCGGTGATAGCTTAGAATTTCTTCAGTCAGTTCGCTCATATGACTGGCGATAGCAAACTTGCCGAGTTTCATGTAGCCGCACATTTCCTCGATTGCGGGCTCGGTATGAAATCCGCCACCGTGGTTCTGCGCGTGCTCCGCCGTCATCGGCGCACCGAGCCGCTTGTAGATAGCGGCCAACTGATCGCCGGACCCCTTTTCATGCTGCAGGCCGTCGTGCGGCCAGGCAACGGGAATGCGGAGATTGTGACAAAGGCTCGCGAGGCGCTTGATATGGTAGAACGCTTCCGCGCGCTCCATGCGGAAACCATCGACGACATAGAACTCCTCGAGGTCGTGTACCCATGCGCACAATGCGGCGGCAAAGGGGTGACCATAGCCAAAGTCGATGCCGACGACCCACCGCGCCCAGGGTTTGATTTCAGTATTGGGATCGAAACTGCGGACCAGCGATTCGATGGGAAACGGAAACACGCGCGCGATGCCAAGCTGTGGGATACCGTGAATACGGGCTTCCCGTTCGTGCGGCAGGTAGTTTTCCTCGAGCTGTGCCCGCCGTTCGGCGCTAATATGCTTCGCCTGGTGCGCTTCGATGCGCGTGTCGGATCGATCGGAATTATATTCGTTGAGAAACCTGTAGGTAAGTTCGCCGCCGCCCTTGAGGGGCGTGTAGGACATGAACAGGATGCCATCGGTTGCGGTGGTGCGCGCCAGTAGTTCGGAATAGACGTCCTCGGGGCAGCGTTCGTCGATCCAAATCCAATCTACCGATTCCGATTGCATCTTCGCGGCGCCCTGTTCGAACGACTTGAAGGTTGACGTCGAGATGCCGTCACGCTCGCCGGCGGTGTGATGGGCAACGCTGAGGGTGTCGATAGAGCCCGTTCCCCCGGGTACCATCGTCGGCTTCGCGGCGAACGAGGCGAGCGGGATTGTTCCGCTGCCGAACTCGCCCTGGCGCGATACTAGCTGCCGTTGGGGACCGTCGCGCACCAACTGCGTCGTAACACCGACGATCCAACCCCGGGTTGGCTTGTCAAACCGCTTCCCCTGCCACCATCGTGGATAGCGGCCGGTCATGTGCAGCGAGGCCTCGAACGCCGCCGAGAAGCTTTTTCCAACCTGGTTGCCGCCGCGAAGAAGGCGCTGATGATGCGTCTTGCCTTCGGCAAAGAACTTGAGTTGCGGTTCGTAGAATTCCTGAGGCCCGAAGAAGTCGGCCAGGTGAAATTTCTTGCGGTATTCCGACGATGTCATGGCCTGTTTGGCCAGCCGCATGATCTTCATGGGGTCCGGAGTGTCATCAACCGACATCGGCGCGCTCCAGTTCGGCGCGGGCGACGACCCTGCCTTCGATAATCTTCGCCGTATCGGCGCGGCGCGCGTTGTCGACAGCCTCCAGGGCCTCGATGCGATCGAGACCGTTGTGGCCGAACAGCGTGAGCAGTTTCTCCCGCGGCGTGCCGAGGTGGCGCAGCGCGCGGAGTTCCTCCAAAGCCTCAACGTCGGGGTCGACCGTTCGGTGCAAAACTTCAACGCTGTGACGGGACTGCGACTCGATCGGATCGGCACGGTCAAGCACGGCAGCCACGGCACGCATGTGATCGCGATGCGACGGGTTGCGCACGAGGTTCAAGACCGCGGCCGCGGCTTCGGGATGGCCCACCCGAATGAGTTTCCTGGACTCTTCCGCGATAGCAGCGATAGCGCGCTCGTCGTGCGATAGCTTCCATGCCAGTTTCGCGAGGTTTGCCGGCGTCGAGCCCTTGCCAAATTTGGCGGTGCGCGCCGCCCGAGTTAGCGACCCGTGCCCCGGCTTCTGAGTGCAGAGGGCGAAGACAAATTCCCGCCACCGATCGTTTGGCAACGCTTGCATGGCGGGCCCGAGCTGGCCCCAATCCTTGGGCTGACGTTTGCAGCGCGGACTGGTCATGCCGACACGTCAATTCCGGCTGGTGCGCTCGCGTTCAATCGCTCGGCTGCGCTGCCATGGGCTTGCGTCGCGGCAGCAAGTTTGGTCTGGGCCACGTCAGCCGCCACCCTGGCCGTCTCGACGGTTCTCTCAAGTACGATCAGCCGTTCAAGTGCAGCATGGCGCGCTCTATCAGCCGCGGACAGTTTTTCAAATGCTGAGCCGCGACCGCGCTCGATCTGGCCATTGATGCGACGCGCCTCGGCGCCGACAATCGAATCCTCGAACGCGCGGAGTTGCTTCGTGGCATCGGCCATTGTGTTTTCCTTTTAGTTGGCGTCGATCTACGCCAGAAGCATCAACTTGGGCGATTCGGTGTGACGAAAACCGGTAGCCACCTCGCGATAGGCGCGGCTCAGGGCATAAGCCTCGGCAGTGACATCGGCGATCTCGCCGCCGCTGTGCCTGCGAAGGTCCTCGATCGATTGGCACTCAGTTTGGCTGAGCGTTGCAACGATGGTTCTGCATTCGCCGGTGGATCGGTTTTCGAATTTGCAGGCGTAGCGCATCACTGCATCCCCTGCGATAACAGACCGAGGGACGCAGCGCCGGCGGGGCTGAAAGACATTTTCGCGGCAAGCCGTCGCTGACGCTCGATCTCAGCAATCTCATCAGACCGACGCTGTGCCAGATCGGCGCCTCCGTAATTATTGCTGGCGTTCAGCAGCTGGGCCGCGGGAGAAGGCATGATCTACTCCCCCAAAGCAGCGTTCGCGCGCTTCAACTTGGCTTCGGCGACAGAACGTTCGAGAGTTGCCACCGCTCGCCGGTAACGCTGAAGCGCCTCGGGATTTTGCTGCTCAGGTGAATGCAAACCTCCTTTTCGGGGGTGCGCGCAATAGGGTTTGCCGCTAATGACGCAACCATCGATGTTGCAGTCGAAGCAACAGGCCGCTTCGCTCATTCCTTCGAATTGATTTTCGGTCATCTGCTATTCCTTGAAGCCGTTTGAGAGAACGATATTTGCGGCTA
>JBDTKD010000324.1:0-4455 GCA_039935515.1 Bradyrhizobium sp. | reverse complement strand
CCATCTTGCGGCATCGCGATGTGATGGGTGCGACCGATCCCTCCAAGGCCGCCGATGGAACGATTCGCAAGCTGCATGCGAAGTCGATCGGTGAAAACTCGGTCCATGGTTCCGACGCTGCCGAGACCGCAGCCATCGAAATCGCCCAGTTTTTCTCCGGCAACGAAATTGTCGGTTGACGGACGCCGACCTCGGTGCCCGATTAGCCGACGATAGCCGCGCGGGCCCCCGCGCGGTCGAGGGAATGGGCTGTGAATTGGCTGTTGCAGGTCTTTGATCCCGCTAATGTCGGTGCGTTTTTCGCGCACTTCCAGACCGATCTGCAAACACCGGCGTTCTGGCTCGCGGTCGGCAAGATCATCTGGATCAACATCCTGCTCTCGGGCGACAACGCGCTGGTGATCGCGATGGCCTGTCGCGGCCTTGCGCCAGGGCAGCGCCTGTGGGGCATGGTGATCGGCGCCGGCATCGCGGTGGTGCTGTTGATCGCATTCACCGGCATTGTCACCACGCTGATGGTGCTGCCCTATCTGAAGCTGGTCGGCGGCCTCGCGCTGATCGTGATCGCGGCCAAGTTGCTGGTGCCCGACGAGGAGGGGGACGACGTCACGGCCGGCACCAACCTCTGGCACGCCATCCGCATTGTCGTGATCGCCGACATCATCATGAGCCTCGACAACGTCATCGCGGTCTCCGCTGCCGCCAATGGCGAGCTTTCGCTGCTGGTTCTCGGACTGGCGATCAGCATCCCGATGATCATTGCCGGTGCGGCCCTCATCATGATGGTGCTCGACCGGCTTCCAATTCTGATCTGGCTCGGCGCGATATTGCTCGGCTGGATCGCCGGCGGCGTGATCGCGAGCGATCCGGCCGATCATCCGCTGCTGCAACGGCTTCTCGACGGCCGGTTCGAGCTCAATTTCGATGTCACCTCGGCGCTGTTGCAATGGTCGCCGCACTTCAGCCTGGACGGAGATATTCTCGAATATCTCTGCTCGCTGCTGGGAGCGGTCGCCGTCCTGGTCCTGGGTTCGATCTGGCGCGGACGCAGGTTGCGCCGGATCGATCGCCTGGCGGTCGCCGAGGCGTCGCAGCCGGTCGATCGGGTTTAAAGCGTTTTCCGGTTCACTCGAATCTTTGTTGCTTTTCCCGAGGCCTCATGGTTCGAGACGCGCGAAGGCGCGCTCCTCACCATGAGGGTATGAGACCTCATCCTTCAGGAGCATCGCGAAGCGATGCGTTTCGAAGAATGAAGCCATTGAGGTGGAAATTGCTCTATCGCCTGACGATCGATCCGGAACGGCCGACCAGCCGTGCGAACTGCTTGAAACGGCTGCCGACGCGGTCGGCGACGAGATCGACCATCCGGTGTTCGAACACCAGCGTCAGTTTGCGTCCCCGGCTACGAAAATGGGTTGCCGGCAGCACGCCCGGCCGCGCCGCCGAGATTAAATGGGCCACGCGCAATGTGGCGCCGAGCACGCGCGCGCGCTCGACCATGGATGGCGGCATCAGCTCAAGAATGAACGCCGGCGGCTCGTTTTCCTCGCTCAAGCCGGCATAGCGGTAGAACACCGCGAGCGCGATAAAGGCTCGGCCTTGATGGCTGACCGCGCCGAAATTTCCATTGAGAATGAGATGCAGCGTCTGCTCGCCGCGGTGGTCGGGATGGGCGCGCCAGCCGATGTCCGACAGCAGGCAGGCGGCATGCCGCAGGCGCCGGTCTTCGCCGGTCTCCCGCAACTTGACGGTCCGGACCAGGCGGTCGGTCCAGCCGATCAACTCTTCCGCATGCCGCGAGGATCGCGACAACAGTTCATTGAGGCTTTGCGCGGCACAGATCAGGCCGTCTTCGGCGCGCCTGGCCGGCGGCAGCATTTCATAGAACAGGCCTTCGCGGACCCCGAAGGTCGAGAACACGATGGTCTTCGGCTGGGCGACACGGATGATGTATTCGAGCACCAGCGCCGCATAGGTCAGTAACTGCCGCCGTGCGTCGGCGACGACTTCGATGTCGGCGAGCATGTTGGCCGCTGCGAGACGGCGCAGGCGCTTGACGAAATCGAGCGCGTCCGCTGCCGGGATCGAATAGCCATGCATCACCCGCAACGGGTAGCCGCTCTGGATGATGTGGATTCGCGCCAGCGACCGCCAGGTTCCTCCGACGGCGTAGAAGTTACGGCCCCGGCCGGCCTTGAGCTGCGCCACCGCGGAAATATCGTTCCTGACAATGCGCTCGGCGCGCTTCAGCGATTTGTGGGACGAATCCTGCAGTGCCAGACTTCCGAGCGGCAGCGTTACGCCGCTGTGCAGGCGGTTGCCGCGGACGTCGATCAGTTCCAGCGAGCCGCCGCCGAGGTCGCCGACGATGCCGTCCGGCCTGTGCACGCCGGACACCACGCCCAGCGCAGACAATTTCGCTTCCCGCGGCCCCGACAGGATTTCGATGCTGACGCCGCAGATGCGTTCGGCTTTGGCGATGAAGTCCGCACCGTTGCTGGCGTCGCGGCACGCCGCGGTGGCGATGGCGTAGACGCGACCGACCTTCATCACCCGGCACAGCGCGCGAAAGCGCCGCAGCGACGTCAGCGCCTTGGCGACCGCATCCGGCGCCAGCAGACCGGTGGTCTGGACCTCGCGTCCGAGCCCGCACAGCGTCTTCTCGTTAAAGAGGGAAACGAGGCTCCGCGTCATCGATTCGTAGACGACCAGACGCACCGAATTGGAACCGATGTCGATGACCGCGACGCTGGAGGCGCGTTTGCGCGGCCGTCTCACTGTGGAAGTTCCTTATGAGGATTGCTGACGCTCGGCGCGGCGCGTGAGGCGGCGCGGTGAAGATTCCTTAAGCGACTTGCCACGGCCAGACAGACTCGGATTCGTCATGAAATAATTGTGCAGATTGAAGGGCTCCTCGCCTTTCGCGGCCTTCATACGCGTTGACGATCCATCCGGCAACAACTGCCAGCTCTGCTCGGTATCCTTCAGATTCGCGACCATGATCTGCTCGAGAACCTGCTGATGCACCGTGGGATTTTGCAGCGGACAGAGGATCTCGACCCGCCGGTCGAGATTGCGGGGCATCATGTCGGCGGACGAGATATACACAGCAGCTTTTGCGCTCGGTAGGCCCTGTCCCATGCCAAAGCAGTAGATTCGGCCGTGTTCGAGGAACCGGCCGATCACCGATTTGACGCGGATGTTCTCGGAAAGTCCGGGTATGCGGGGCCGCAGGCAGCAAATTCCGCGCACCACAAGCTCGATCGAGACGCCGGCCTGCGAGGCTTCATAGAGCGCGTCGATGATATCGGGATCGACCAGCGAATTCATCTTCATCCAGATCGCTGCCGGCCTGCCGTGGCGGGCATGGCCGGTCTCACCATGGATATGTTCGAGAATGCGTTTGCGCAAGGTGAGGGGCGACACCGCCATCTTCTCGATGTCGCTCGGTTCGGCATAGCCGGTAATGTAGTTGAATACCCGCGCGGCGTCGCGTCCGATGATCGGATCGGACGTGAAGTAGGAGAGGTCGGTATAGATGCGCGCCGTCACCGGATGATAATTCCCGGTGCCGGTGTGGACATAGGTGGTGAGACTGCCGCCCTCGCGGCGCACGATCAGCGAAAGCTTGGCGTGGGTCTTGAGCTCGATAAATCCGTATACGACCTGCACGCCGGCGCGCTCGAGGTCGCGGGCCCAGCGGATGTTGGCTTCCTCATCGAAGCGCGCCTTGAGTTCGACCAGCGCGGTCACCGACTTTCCGGCCTCGGCCGCTTCCGCCAGCGCCCGCACGATCGGCGAGTTGTTCGAGGTGCGGTACAGCGTCTGCTTGATCGCGACCACGTCGGGGTCGCGGGCGCCCTGCTGCAGGAACTGGACAACGACGTCGAAGGATTCATAGGGGTGATGGACGATCAGGTCCTTCTGCCGGATCGCCGCGAAGATATCGCCGCCATGGTCGCGCACGCGTTCAGGATGGCGCGGCACATAGGGTATAAATTCGAGATCGGGCCGGTCGAGCCGCGTCAGTTGCGACAGTTCGTTCATCGCCAGCACGCCATCGACCAGGAGAACCTCGTCGTCGGCGGTGGAGAGGGCGCGCTGCACAAAGGCGCGCAGTTCCTCCGGCATCTTGGCTTCGATTTCGAGGCGGATCACCGATCCGCGCCGCCGCCGCTTCAGTGCGGTCTCGAACAGGCGCACCAAGTCTTCCGCTTCTTCCTCGATTTCGAGTTCGGAGTCGCGGATGATGCGGAAGGCGCCCTGGCCTTTGACCGTGTAGCCGGGGAACAGGCGGCCGATAAACAGGCCGGTCGCCTCTTCCAGCGTAATCAGCCGCACCGTGCCATCCTTGCCGGCGGGCATCCGGATGAAGCGATCGATCTTGCCGGGCATGCGAATGAGCGCGTTCATTGGCTTGCCGTCGGACACCCTCGCCAGATGCAGCGCCACCGT
>JBDTKD010000323.1:0-4125 GCA_039935515.1 Bradyrhizobium sp. | reverse complement strand
GGAGCGTGGCGCCGATTTTCTCGGGCGCAGGAAATAGATGAGTGGAGCGATACGCCAGGTCATGATCCGGGGCCGGGTGCAGGGCGTCGGCTACCGTGCCTGGGTCAAGCACCAGGCAACGCTCCGCCGTCTCGATGGGTGGACGCGCAACCGTCGCGACGGCAGCGTCGAGGCGTTGTTTGCGGGGCCGCCGGATGTCGTTTCCGAAATGGTTGCCTTGTGCGGGCGCGGGCCATCCTTTTCGCGCGTCGAAGCCGTCGAAGACCAACCCGGCGCTTCCGATGCACTGAATCTGCGGCACGCCGGCGAGGCGTTTTCGCTGCTGCCGACGATTTAGCCTGGCGCCAGAGATTTCGCCTTGGCGCCGGCTCAGGGCGAACTGCAAACCGGCTGAGAGATGACAGCGCGTCCCCCCGGCACTCACATCGTCGCATTCTGCACACGCATACTCGCAGAGCCGAACACCTCCTCAAAGGCCTGCCGGAGCGCGATGTCGACCTCGGCCATGGACACGGGATGTCCGAGATCGGCGAGACTGGTGACACCGTAGCGCGGGTCGGACACGCCGCAGGGCACGATCGCGGCGAAGTGCGCCAGATCGGGCTCGACATTGATGGCGATGCCGTGGAACGAGACCCAGCGCCGTACCCGCACGCCAATGGCCGCGATCTTGTCTTCAAAGTCCGGGCCCTTGTCCGGCCGTCTCACCCATACCCCGACCCGGTCCTCGCGACGCTCGCCCCGCACGTTGAAGGCCGCCAATGCCCGAATGATCCATTGCTCGAGGGCGGCTACATAGGCCCGCACGTCGGGCCGCCGGTGCTTCAGGTCGAGCATCACATAGGCCACCCGCTGGCCGGGCCCGTGATAGGTGAGCTGACCGCCGCGTCCGCTCGCAAAGACCGGGAATCGGGGGTCCAGCAGGTCGGTGGCCCTGCCGCTGGTCCCGGCGGTGTAGAGCGCGGGGTGCTCAAGCAGCCAGACCCGCTCGGGGGCCTCATCGGCCGCGATCGTCGCCACGCGCGCCTCCATCGCGGCGATGGCCTCAGGATAGGGTATCGGCCGGTCTGAGATCAGCCATTCAACCGCGCCGCTGTCGGCAGGGGCTGCAAAGGTCGTCAAATCGAGGCTTTGGCGGTCATTAACCATTGGCTAACCATAACGTGGTGATCTGAAACCAGGCAATTCCTGCATTTGTCGGTCAGTCCGGGTTCCCAGTGCCAACCCTCGATAAAGTCACCGTCGATCTCATGGTGGTCCTCGGGACCACGACGATGCCCATCCATCAAGTGATGCGGCTCAGCCGTGGCGCCATCATCGAACTGGACGCGACCGAGGCCGATGAGGTCAAGATCCTCGCCAACAACCTGCCGATCGCCAGCGGCGTGGTGCTGGTCGATCGCAACCGGATCGCGGTCGAAGTCAAGCAAATGCTGCCGCGATCTCCGGATGTCCGCTGAGCCAAACGGTCGCCGCCGGCCCTTGTCCCTCCATTGCTGATTTGTTACATCGCGCCATTGATCCGGTCCGGCCATGCCGTACCGATCCTGAAAAGCGCTCGTGGCGGAATTGGTAGACGCGCTGCCTTGAGGTGGCAGTGAGTAACATCGTGGGGGTTCGAGTCCCTCCGAGCGCACCAAGCGCGTAATCAATTGAAATATAAGATATTTCCTTTCCAAAATTATCTGAAAAGCACTTTTTGCGCTGGCGTAACCTGTTGAAATTCCTCGACAGTGGTGCGCCGCCTCAGAAACGTAGACCGATCAGTCGGGGCGCTGTTCAGTAGCTTCGCCACAGCACGTTTTCTTACTCTAAGGCCACGTCACAGCTCTAGGCGAACCCAAGATGCCGCGTTATTTGCGGATTGTCCCTCGGAGGCTCCCTCGCTCCTATTCTTCGTTCTGACGAATATTAGGGTCCTAGTCCTCTCCATGCCTCGTCGTCCTGACAAGGTTACACAAGGTGAGATTGCCCGCGTGATCCGCGCCGCCCAGGAAGCTGGCGCAGCGGAAGTGATCATCGACGGTGAGGGGCAAATTCCATGTTGTGTTATCACTAAACGCACTGGTGGTTTCGCCTTCGCCGCCGAAGGACGACGACGAGTCAACGTCACGCGACGAAAGGACTGAACCATGTCAAAATTCAAGATCAGATCGGTCAAGCAGTTGGAGGCGGAAATGCGTGCTGTCGCACGCGGGGAGAGGCGGCCGCCGAAAGATGCTGCCGTACGGAGCTTCAATTCGGTCGACACTGTCCTGCGGCTCCTGACCCCGGAGAATCGTAAATTGATGGCGCTCATCCGCGACAAGAAACCGGGCTCCATTGCAGCCCTTGCGCAGATGACCGAAAGGGCCGCGCCAAATCTTACGAGGACGTTGCAGAAGATGGAAGCCGCGGGGGTCAAAAGGCCAAACGTGGATGTCGGTGTGAAACTGGACGCCGCCTATCAGGCTTTTGCAGAAGCCGACGATGAATGGGGTGGTTAGAATAGACGCGGATCGAGAACGAAGGGGTCTACCGCGACGCAATCGCTATCGTTGGGCGCGCGCCGCGCCATGTTGCGGCGGGTTCAACGCGACGGTCCGGGCATTCGGTGAGCAATGAGGCCACAATTGCCTTGTGGTGTGGCGGCGGACAATCGATCGGAACACATGCATGAAATTCCTGGGCTTCGCCTACCGGTTCGTTTCCAACTTCATCTTTCTGGCGCTGGTCTATTACAGTCTGAATTTCATGGAGAGATACCAGCAGCGCGCGATCCTCGCGATCCTCGTGCTGGTCTATGCCACGATGCGCGCCGCAACGGCGTTTCGTTCGTTTTATTTCTTCCAGCGCATCGAACGCCTCGAACTCGATGCATGCCGCCTTGCGGGCGTCGCCGGGGACGGGCCTGCGGCCAGCGCCTCGCGCAGGCAGATTGTCAATGACGTCGCCTCGCTGCGTCGCGACGGCGAGATGAAGTCCTACATCGATCTGCTGTTCCTGGCCCTGGTCATCTTGCTTTGTATTTCAAAGCTCGTGACGGATTGAACGGTCACGCGGTCTTTCTTTTGACCAGCACCAGATGCTTCAGCGGAGCGTGCCGGGCGTGCGCGGTCGCCCGGGTTTTGCTGGCGGCGGGGTGAGCGGCTCGACGGGCGTGCATCGGGCGCTTGCCGCCGATCTTGGTTCGGGCACCGGCGGCCTCCACCGAGACCAGGCGCGCGGCCTGGGTTTTGCGCCCGACCTGCAGCCTATGATGCTCGGCGGGGCGCGCTGGCGCAGCGGGCAAGAGCATCGCATAGGATTTTTCCGGTATCGCGAACACGCTCGGCGCTGGCACGGGCAGGGTGGCCACGGCGATAATCCCGGCGAGGACGGGCGCTTGGCCGGGCCAGGACCTGTCCCAGGGCGATGCTCCATCATGTCCGCGCGGGCTTGCGCCGTCGAATGGCTCTGAACGCGGCACCAGCTGTCCGTCGCGTCCGTCGAAATCGGACCGGGCCGGCGCGGGAAGCGTGCCGGCATTGGCAAAGACAAAATCCGGTATCTTCTGCCAATGTGCGATCGCCACGGTTTCCGATGGCGGATGCAGCAGCCACTCCTGCGGCTCCGTCGGCGTCGCGGGGCGATCGGGGGTCGCCGCCACGACGTGAACGATATGGTAGCCGCGCGCCTTTAGCTCGTGCAGGATCCGCGGCAGGGCGGCGACAGTGCGCGCCTGGATGTCGTGCAGCAGCAGGATACCGCGTCCCTTGGCCTCGATCCGCTCCATGGCCAGATCGTAGACCCGCGACGCCGAAATATGCCGCCAGTCGTCCGCCAGGAAATCGGCGCTCCAGATCTGGATGCCCTGCGAGGCGAGGTAGTCCTCGACGGCCTCTGCGCGCAGCAGGCCGGGAATACGAAAGAACGGGCCAAGTGCCGCCGCGTCGTCGCCAAGCGCAGCCTTTGCGGAGGCGATGCCGTCGTCAATCTCCTGTTTGGCGCGCTCGATCGGCATCTTGTTCATGGTGAGCGGGTGGTCCTGGCTGTGGGTGCCGATGGTGTGGCCGGCGTCGCGGAGCTTGCGGACGCCTTCCGGATAGGCTCGCGCCATCTGGCCGATCACGAAGAAATTCGCCTTCACGCATTGCGAGGCGAGAA